>JBAVQV010000023.1:0-7625 GCA_049694415.1 Dehalococcoidia bacterium | reverse complement strand
CGTCAGCCAGACGCTGGATGGGAGCTTTGCTGCCCTGCGCTTCATCTACCAGCCGGATGATGCGTGCCAGCGTGGTATCCTTGCCCACCCTGGTTGCCTCAAATTGAAAGCTCCCTGTCTTGTTGATTGTGGCGCCGATAACCTCATCACCCACTTTCTTATCCACTGGAATGCTCTCTCCGGTTATCATCGACTCATCAACACTGGAATAGCCCTGTCTGACTACACCATCTACAGGTATGCGCTCCCCGGGACGCACTACGATAATATCGCCGACCTGGACTTCTTCTACCGATATCTCCTTATCCTCGCCGTCACGTATCACCACAGCAGTCTTAGGATTGAGGCCGATTAGCCGCTTTATCGCTTCCGAAGTCTGTCCTCTAGCTCGGGTTTCCAGGTAGCGACCCAGTAAAATCAGGGCAATAATCAGGGCTGAAGTATCGAAGTACAGATGAGGTTCTACACCCGCGGCGGTAAAGAGGCCTGGAAACAGTGCTGCCACCACGCTGTAAAAATAGGCAGCCGATGTACCTACAGCGATCAAGGTATTCATATCGGCAGTCCGGTGTCTCAGCGCTCCCCACGCGCCTCGATAGAATCGCCAGCCTGCCCAGAACTGCACCGGCGTAGCTAATGCCCACAGCAGATAAGGCATATAGGGCTGCATCATCACTGCGGGTATAAAGCCCAGAATCATAATCGATAAACCTAAGGCGACGGCAACTGTGAAATGGTTCCTTACTGTCCTGAGGTCCCGCTGGGACGCTGTGGTCACATCTTCCAGCGTCTCCGCTTCCGGACCAAGCTCGTAGCCGGCCTCGTGTACCGCTTTTTGCAGGTCAGCCACCCACACATCCTCACCGTACTCCACGGTGGCCTTTTCAGAAGCCAGGTTGACACTGACCGAAATCACCCCAGGCACAGCGGACAAAGCACTCTCTACCCGGGCAACGCACGAAGCACAGGTCATGCCGCTCACACGGAAAATGGATTTCCTGGTGGCTACTCCGTAGCCTAGTTGGGAGATAGTATCCTTAATCTTGGCCAGGTTCACCTTGGTAGGGTCATATTCTACAGACGCTTGCTCTGAAGCGAAGTTGACATTCGCCCGCTGCACTCCATGTGTCTCCGACAGACCCTTTCCGATAGTACGAGCACAGGTAGTACACGTCATGCCTGTTATATGAAGGCGAGCTTTCTCGGATTTTTTACCTTTTATCTTTTCGGCCATGTTATAGCAGTTCCCGGCATTAAGCCTTTATCATGGTAAGTACCATCTTGAATCTCTTAGTTGCCTTTAGAGAGTGAGGTTGATTGGCTGGCATTATAACCATCTCACCCTGCTTCAAGTGAAGAGGTTTTCCTGAAATGGTAATTTCAGCTTCGCCATCAAGAAGATAAACCAGGGCATCAAACGGTGCCATGTGCTCGCTGAGCCCCTGCCCTTCATCAAAGGCAAATAAAGTTACTGACCCTGACTTCTGATTTATAATCTCCCGGCTAACCACAGCTCCATCCTGGTAGCCCACCAAATCAGTCAGTTTTGCCATCTTCGTCCTAAATGCTTTATCACCATGCTTCATTCTTAAGCCCTACATTAATTCCAACTAGACACGAGTTTATTGTACTTCAACGCTGATGTCTATGCTGTCTATATCCTCTACATCTTTCAATGAAGAGACCATCCCCAACAGGGTGTTGGAAATAATATCGTTAGGAAAAGGCGTAAGGGGAATTTCACTGCCGTTGACGGTGATTTCGACATTACCCTTCTTCTGATGAATTCTCAGGCTCTTTATGTCTTCTGCCCCTCTCAGTGAGGCGACAGCACTTACCGTAGTCCGAGCCAGGAATTCCTCGACAAAGCGGTTCATCTCGATTGGCTTATTGTTCACTTGAAGTGTTGCCTTGTAACTCCTCTCCATGTTGCACCTCCTTACCGCTTAACGATTCACCACACTATTCCTCGTTATTGCGAGGCGTTCCAAGTTAAACAAGAGAACAGCCGTGGCAATCTCGGCTTCCCCTCATTGTCATTGCGAGGGGCACAAGCCCCGAAGCAATCTCAAGGACTACTTCGTGGTGTTTACCCTGAGCCAGATTCTTTGCTGCGCTCAGAATGACAAGACGAAAATCCCCCAATGACAAGTTAAGCAAAGCCCTGCTCTTTGTGCTTCTGGGCAATGGCCTCAGCAAGATTTTCCAAAGCTTGGAAATCAGCCTCTCTGGGATAACCTTTAGCCAGCACGGGGTCGAATATTTCCACCTTCAAGTTTGGCATTAATGCCGTTAATGTCTCAACTGTCTTGCCTCCCCAACCGTAGGAACCAATAATAGTGGCAAATTTGAGATTCGGTCTAAGGGCATTTGTCAGGAAAACAGCATAGACAGCATTGGGATGTGGTCCGGCAAGGACAGTAGGCACACCGACTACAATGGTCGCCGCATCCACCAATGCCATCGCCAGTTTGCCGAGGTCGGTGACCGTGAGGTCGAACTGCTTCACCGTCACCCCCCTTTGATCTAAAGCTCCAACAAAATATGCCACCATGCTACGGGTGCTACCATGCATTGAAACATAAGGCAACACCACAATGTTCTTGGGCTCATCAAATGCCCAGCTATGATAAGCTTTGATAATAAATTCTGGTTTATCGTGCATAGGCCCGTGGCTGGGGGCAATGATATCAACCGGATAGTCCTTAATCTTCTCCAGATTTTTTTGGATATTAGTTCGGAAGGGCATCATGATTTCGGCATAATACCTCTTGGCTGACTCGTACACCTGACCTTCGTCGGTCACATACGGGTCACTTGCTGCCAGATGGGAACCGAAGAAATCACAGGTGAACAGTATCTTCTCCTCTCTCAAATAGGTCAGCATCGTCTCCGGCCAGTGAACCCAGGGAGCATAGATGAACTCCAGTGTCCTGTCTCCCAGCGAAATGGTCTCCTTGTCCTCAACGGTTATGAACCTGTCCTCTGGAATCAGGAGCAGGTCTATAAGCATTCCCTTACAGCGGGGATTACAGACAACCTTCGCCTTTGGATATCTCTCAAGGACAACGGGAATACTGCCCGAATGGTCCTGCTCAGCGTGATGGGCAATTAAATAATCTATGTTTTTGACTTTAAGCGTGTCCAGGTAATCTATCAGCACGTGTGTCATAGTCGGGTCTACGGTGTCTATAAGAGCCGTTTTTTCACTTCCCTTTATCAAATATGAGTTGTAGCTCGTACCATCGGGAAGCGGTATAAGAGAATCAAACAGCCGCCGGTCCCAGTCAACTGCCCCTACGAAGTAAATTCCACGCCTTATTTCCCTTGGTTTCATCCTACCCCTCCTTTCTAATATTCCAGTAGTCTTTTTTCACCCTCTATCTTCTTTATGTCTGTGATATCCTGGGTTACTTCCAAACAGCCCATATAATGTCCACCCTTGCGAACAGCAAAGTATCGAATATAAATCAATCTACCCTTCATATTAATCCAAAACTGGGCTACGTCTTGCTTGCCGCTTTTAAAATCCTCTAATATCTGATTGACAACGTGCACGCTTTTTTGAGGATGGCAATTCTGAACTTTCAGTCCGATAATAGCTTTAGCTCTGGGAAAAATCCTATCCTTAGACTGGCTGAAGTAGCGTACCGTATCATCTTTGTCCACAAAAGTGACATCAACGGGTAAGTTGTTAAGCAGCGCTTCCAGCTCCTCTCCCGATAAAGCTCCAGTTTCGAAAGAAACCGTGCCTTTTACCTGAGGCTTAGAAATCGGTGTTTCGACCTTCCCGATGGGCGCTCTTGCCGGTTCAGGAGTAAAGCAGCAATAGCCAAGTTCATCAAACTGACGCCTGATGTCAACCCATTCGCTTTCACCTATAACCTGCAGAGCAGCCGGGAACAGAATGTTGTTTTCCTTGTAGAAGTGGCTCGATAGCATCTCAGCCAAAGCCAGTGCCGCTGAATCCAGTTGTCCGGCAAAATCCTTAAAAGCGATACTCTTATGGCCATCAACTATGCTGTAGACGCTCTTCTTTATATCTTTTATTTTGTCATGTTCCATCCACATAACTGCCGGCGGTTCCTTAATACCATGCTTCTCCAGAGATGGGAAAAGAACGTTCTCCTCTCGCACATAGTGACTGTCTGAATCTCTAAGATGCTCGACGATATGGTTCAACTGGTCTATCTTTTCGCCGACCGAAGCCAAGCCCTTGGCTCCCTTCATCCTCTTGGCCACATTCTTAAGTTCATCGGCAAACTGGAAGAGCATTTTATGCTCTTCCATAAGAATGCGGACTGGATGCCCGGCAGGTGCTAGGGGCCCTTCTTTTTCAAACGATTCTTTAAGTATAGCCAGATGAATATCGCAGAATTTCTGTAACTCCTCCCTCGGCATTCCCTCTTTTACCAGCTCATCCTCTACCTTTGCCATCTCAGTCGGTGGAATGTCTCCTAGGTTTTTCTGGCATTCCTTTTTTATCTGCTCCGGGTCAGCACCTTCATGCAGCCGCTTGAGTAAACCCTTTAAGAATTGCTTTCTGTCTTCGACCACAGTTTTCTCTTCTCCCTTTGGGTCATTTTCATAGTCTATCGAAAATTTCAAGTGTCATTGCGAGGAGCGCCAGCAACGAAGCAATCTAAAAGATTGCCATGCCTTCGGCTCGCAATCACAGACAAGATTTCTAAATAATCTCATCACCCCTCTAGCTTCTCAAACTGGTCTTTGCTTGCGCCACACACCGGACATATCCAATCCTCAGGTAGCTTTTCAAAAGGCGTACCAGGTTTTATTTTTCCATCTGGGTCTCCGAGCTCCGGATTATAAATATACCCACATACTGAACATTTGTATTTTGCCATTTTAGTTGCTGCCTCCTTTTCCTCTTCGATATAAGTCGGTGCCGTCTTCGGTGTGGTTCCCCTCTTGACCTGATGATAATAGGCATAGGTCATTAGCTCGCCCTCTTTGATTACATCCGCCCCCACAATTTCTCCGACAAAGATGGTGTGGGTGCCAACGTCCATTTGATTAATCACCTTCGCCTCAAGATAAGCCAGGGTATTGTCAAGTACTATGGGAACACCGGTTTCACCCAGCTTGTAGTCGACGCCTTTGAATTTATCCACATCCCGACCGGACTTGAAACCAAAGCTGCCAATGAAGCTTAAAGGCGTATTCTGAGAGAGAATCGACACGGTAAACACTTTGCTTGACGAAACAAACTCATTGGTTAGATTTTGCTTATTCAGAGCCGCAGCGATAACAGGTGGTTCGGAGCAAATCTGAAAGACTGTGTTGGCAATCTGGCCGTTGAACTTACCATTTTTTTGGGAACAGACAACATACAAACCATAACTGAGCTTGTAAAGCGCTTGCACATTCATAATTTACTCCTCTCCCATTTTGCAGCGTCGAAAGGACTACGGTCTGTTACGAACCCGTCTAAAATCTTTTTTCCGGATACTATTTAGCCGCCATCCAGTGAATGGTGTTCTGCTTTGCGGAAATAGCCCGCCGGGTCAATCAGGTACTCTCGATAGTCAACCAGAGTCAGATAGTGGCCTTCCTCTTCGGCAGCCAGGGTCGAATACAGTTTCTTCTCGGCGTCATAGGCCGCCTTCCGGTCCTGGCTGTTGTAGAATTCCCGAGTTTTGTTCTCCATTTCCATAGCTTTGGCTATGCTGTCAAGTTCAGTGCTGGTTGCTTTCACAATGGGCGCGGCCACCTTCATCTCTTTAGAAAATATGTTGTCAAGTATGGCACCATTACGATGTTGAATGCTGACCTCAGGCCAGGCCTTTTGCTTTCTTACAGCGTTATATATGCCCCCAAATATACGCCGGTGCTTATCTTCCTCAGCCGCCAGCCACTCAAAAAGGTCTCTGCCAACCTTGTTATCACTCTGTCGACTGGCTTTCTGGTAGTATTCTTTGCCATCGATTTCCATCTGAATAGCGAACTTAATCGCTTCTAAAGTCTTGCTTTGTTCTTCCTTCATTATCACGCCTGCTTATAGGTAATATAACCATACTATTTAGTCTTTTTTACATACGCCCGGAAGACCCCGCCTTCCTCTTCTATGCCCAGACATTCGTTGCCTGTGGTCTTGCACCAGTTGGGAATATCCACCTTTATACCCTTATCATCAGCTAGAACTTCCAACACCTGCCCCGGTTTTAACTGCTTCATTTTTTGGGCGGTTTTAGCAATGGGCATGGGACAATATAGTCCGACGCAATCCAGGGTCTCGTCTGCTTTCATCCTTCGTCTCCTAAACAGTAATTTTTGTCCTACTTTTTTCGCCCCTTCTTCAGCGGTGCACCACATTCAGGGCATTTAGTAGCTTTGTCATCCAGCACCGTCATCTGGCAACTGACACAATAGCTGATGACTGCTCCACAAGCCTGACAGAAGGGACAGCTAGTAATAACCAGTTCCTCTTCGCAGTAAGGACAAAGACAGCTTTTCTCTTTCTTAGCTTTCTTATCCTTATTAACTGACTTCACACTCTTCTCCTTCTTCATCACTTTCTCCTTTCTCTTCTAGACCTTTGATTGTGATTCCCTTCTTTTTAGCATAATCACGAATTGCTTGTTGTAGGGCTTGAGCCCCCAAATTTGAGCAATGATATTTGTTCTTAGGCAAGCCTTCCAATTCTTTGGCTACCAGACTGGGTGTGATTTTAACCGCCTCCTCCAGTGTTTTACCTTTTGCCATCTCGCTGGTAATGCTTGAAACAGCCACCGCAGCCCCACAGCCAAAGGTCTGAAATTTGACGTCTTCAAGACGGTTATCCTTTACTTTGATGTAAAACGTCATCATATCCCCGCACACCGGGTTGCCTACTTCACCAATGCCGTCAGCATCTTTAATCTCCCCGACATTGCGGGGGTTCATAAAATGGTCCATCACTTTCTCATTATATGCCGGCATATCATTTCACCCCCTCTTTTCTTTCATGAATTTAGCATATAACGGAGACATCTGCCTCAATCTATCTACAATAGGAGGCAACTTCTCCAATACGTAATCTATATCCGCCTCGTCATTGTCCACCCCCAGGCTAAAAAGCAATGAGCCCTGCGCCATTTCGTGCGGAATACCCATGGCAATAAGCACGTGGGAGGCTTTCAAAGCTTTTGAAGTGCAGGCCGAGCCGCTGGAGACAGCGATGCCCTGACTGTTGAGCAGCAATAGCATGCCTTCACCTTCAATAAACTCAACGCAAAAGCTGGCATGTTGGGGAAGACGCTGAGTCGGATGACCGGTAAGAAATGTATGGTCAATTGCCGCCGGTAAGCCACTGATTAGCCTGTCTCTCAGCCGGACAAACTTTTCCACGCGCGATGGCATGTCCCTCAGCGCCAGTTCAGCAGCCTTGCCCATACCCACGATAGCCGGTACATTTTCCGTGCCTGGCCTCCGTCCACCTTCCTGCACTCCGCCGTCTATTAAAGGTATGAGACGAACCCTCTTGCGCACCCACAAGGCTCCTGAACCCTTAGGCCCGTAAAATTCATTTCCGGCCAGGCTCAAGGCATCTGCTCCCAGCTTATTTACATCAACCGGTAGACTACCCGTGCTGGCGACCGCATCCGTGTGAAAGAGCACACCAGCCT
>JBAVQV010000022.1:0-10387 GCA_049694415.1 Dehalococcoidia bacterium | reverse complement strand
TGGAGCACCCCGACATTTCGTCACCCAATCCCAACCCATCGGGGTGAGGTCAGGTTGGATGTGCAACCTAATTAGGCTGCAATTGGAACTGCTTCGGCAGTTGTCTTTTGCCACCTGTTTTACGAGGTGGATGGCACCTCGACCTGCTATCCTGTAGGCCTCCCACTGTCGAAGCCTCACGCCCCCATAAGCTAATTTTTAACGTGCTCCTACGCCTTCCTCTTCATCGCCCGCCCTATTTCTCTCTCCGTCTCGCGGCGCGCTATCGCTTCACGCTTATCGTAAAGTCGCTTGCCCCGAGCTACTCCAATCTCTAGCTTGGCAGTCCCTTTCTTAATATATAACTTTAAGGGCACCAGAGTCAAACCTTTCTGAGCCACCATGCCCGTCAATTCATCGATTTGACGCCGATGTAAAAGTAGCTTGCGCGGCTGATTCGGCTCATGGCCGAAGCGGCTGGCAGCTTCGTAGGCGGCGATATGCGCATTAACCAGCCACAACTCACCGTTTTCCGGCCTGGCATAAGCATCGCGAATGTTCACCCGGCCGGCACGAATAGATTTTATCTCGCTGCCTGTGAGTACAATACCAGCTTCCAGGCTTTCCAGAATATGATAATCGTGATACGCTTTACGATTGACAGTTATCGTTTTCGAGTCCATTATATGTGTTAGAATTTTATCACTATTACCACCAATAAGATAGAAGCAAGGAGATTATTATGTCAAGTAATTTGGAGAAATATTGGTTAATTATCATCGCTTTTTTACTGGTCAGCCTTATCGCCGGCGGGATAGTTCTAGCAGTCAAGCAAAGCAGCCACAGGCCTGTTGAGATTTACCTGTCCCAAGCAGCACCACTTCAATACGAGGGAGATATTTATATCGGCGGCGCTGTAGCTAATCCCGGTTTATATCCCTTAAGACAGGGTGACACCATAGAGTCGCTTATTCAGACTGCCGGACTTATACCGGATGCAGATACAGGTCAAATCAAGATTTATGTGCCAAAGACTGGCGAACTCTCTCAACCCCAAAGGATAGATTTAAACCGGGCCGAAGTATGGCTGTTGGATGCCTTACCAGGAATCGGGCCGGGCAGGGCTCAAGCCATTATCGACTACCGCAGTCAAAATGGGCCTTTCCACAGAGTTGAGGACTTGTTGAATGTTGAGGGCATCGGCGAATCGACCTTAGACAGAATGAGAGATTTCATAACTGTAGAGGATTGAAAACCCAATGACACTTGTTTGCCTCAGTATCGCCTGGGTAATAGGTATTTATCTTGGTTCAAAATTTGCCTTGCCCTGGGCTACTATTTTTATCGGACTTCTTCCACTATGTCTCATTCCTTTTCTCTTGAATTATAAGAAGCAGCTGCTTCTGGCTAGCTTCTGCCTTTTGTCCTTATTGGGCGGTTGCTTGCGCTTCCAAACAAGCCTTCCTGTGGTCAATGAACAGCAGCTTCAATTCTACAACGACAAGGGAACTACTGTAATCGAGGGGATGGCATGTACTGAACCTGAGATTAAAAGCACAGCTTCTATATTCCAGCTTTCAGCCACCAAACTACAAATAAATGGTAGCTATGTAGAAGCTTCAGGTAAGGCTGTAGTAAACGTTCTCAGATATCACGAATATCATTACGGGGATGTATTGAGGGTAACAGGTAAGTTGGAAACGCCTCCACAATCCGATGATTTCAGTTATAAAGACTATCTAGCACGGCAAGGGATTTACTCAATCATCAATTATCCCAGAATAGAAATACTAGATACAGGCAAAGGTTTTAAGCCTTTGGCCTGGATTTACTCGCTGAGAAACCGCCTTTCTCAGAGTCTTTCACAAGCCCTGCCAGAACCACAAGCCTCGCTGGCTCAAGGCATTCTTCTTGGACAGAGAGGCAACATACCATATTCTCTAAATCAAGCGTTCTCAAGAACCGGAACTGCCCATGTACTGGCTATATCCGGCATAAACATAACCATCGTCATAGGCATGCTTCTGGCCGCTGGAATCTGGCTTTTCGGTAAGCGGTACTCCATTTATATTTGGCTGGCTCTTCTGATTATCTGGCTATACGCTCTACTTACTGGCATGAATCCTCCCGTAGTCCGCGGCGCTATCATGGGCAGCCTTTTCCTGATAGCCGAATATCTGGGCAGGCAAAGTAGTGCATCAATCGCACTAACCTTCGCCGCAGCGGTAATGGTGGGAATACAACCTCAAGTCTTATGGGATGCCAGCTTTCAACTAAGCTTCCTGGCAATGGCAGGCCTCATTTTCATTTCGCCTTATCTCCAGAACTGGGGCAGGAAAGGAGTAATGGCCGCTGTGGGCAAGGAGGGAACGGCAGCATCTTTAGGCAATTTTATCTCTGACAGCTTTGCCGTCACCTTGGCTGCTATATTAGCCACCTGGCCAATTATCGCCTATTATTTTCATGTTGTCTCTTTCGTTGGCCTGCCAGCTACATTCTTCGCTGTGCTGACCTTGCCAGGAATCATTATCACCTCAGCGCTGGTCGCCGGTATGGGTCTTTTAGCACCTTTATTAGCCCAGGTTATAGGTTGGGTATCGTGGCTTTTCCTAAGCTATTTCATGATTGTAGTACGTGCTTTCGATGCCTTGCCGTTTTCATCAATTAAGTTAGAAAGTATCGCTATCTGGCAGATATGGATTTACGATGCTCTACTAGCTGCAATCGTGGCCACAATTTATTACCGTAATCAATTAACCGACCTCTTCCGTCTGACAGCTTCCAAAATAAGTCCCAAAATAAGTAAAGCTTCAGGTTTTGCCTCTAAAGTGCCAAAGAAATGGGTCATATCGCCACTTCTAATTGCCACTATCCTGGTTTGGGTTGCCATCCTGAATACGCCCGATGATAAACTTCACGTCAGTATACTTGATGTCGGGCAGGGAGATGCCATCCTCATCCAAACACCGAGTCACCAGGACATCCTTATTGACGGTGGCCCAAGCCCCAGGGCAATTGATTTGGAGCTGAGTAAAAAGTTACCTTTCTGGGATAGGACCATTGATTTGATAATTCTGACTGAACCACAAGCCGACCACATGGCAGGCCTTACAGAAGTACTCTGTAACTACAAAGTACCACAGGTCTTTGAGCCGGGCATAGCTTACGACTCAACTACCTATCAGCAGTGGCTCAGCTTAGTAGAAAGCCAGCAAATTGGGCACAAAATTGCTCACGCCGGCCAACAAATCAAACTCGGGGATGGAATAAAGATAGACGTGCTCCACCCACCTTCACCCTTGCTTCAAGGTACTTCAGACGATGTTAACAATAATGGTTTAGCGCTACGCCTTAGCTGGAATGGGATAAGCTTCTTGTTCACTTCTGACATCGGTAAGGAAGCTGAATGGTACCTGATTGCCCAACGAGCCAATCTCAGGAGCACGGTGTTAAAAGTTGCCCATCATGGCAGCCTGACCTCAACTTCCGAGCAATTCCTGGCTGCAGTTAATCCCGAAATAGCGGTAATTTCAGTCGGCACCGACAATAGATTTGCACTACCGCGCACAGAGATAGTGGACAGACTGATCGCGCGGCTTGGCAATGACAGGATTTTTCTTACCTCAACTCATGGTACTCTAGAGTTTATAACCGATGGCGAGGGGCTGTGGCTTAAACATGACAGGTAGACAATGAAAATTGTCCGGCCTTCTGAGAAACATAATTAATCCCAAACAACCCGTGGAAAATGAAGGAAATAGCGCCATCTTTACTTTACCTCTGCCCAACAGCTAGCCTCACTGCTTCAAAAACCAGCTCCCAATGCCCTCCTATTGATTTATAACTCGTTTTATCGTACAGTATTAGGCATCTGAACTATGAAGGACTGTAGGAGGCAAGCATGAGAAAAGTGCTTCGTGTGCTGCCGGTAATCTTCTTACTAGCTGTTGCTTTGGTTATTAATGTTTCAGCCGTCACAGCTATTAAGTTCGATATAGGAAATCCAGCGATTAGGCCAAATCTAGCTCAAGTGGGAGATAATGTCACGTCTACTGGAGAGGGGGACAATGTCACGGCTGTAACTGGGGGAACGTCTTTCTGGGCTATTTTCCCTCCATGGGTATGGTGGACTATTGGTGCCATAATCGCCTTATTGCTCATAATGATTATAGTGCTTGTTGCCATGCCATCCCACAAGAAGCAAGGTGCAGCTATCAAAGGTGTGCAGGGTGTGCAGGGTATGCAAGGCCCACAGGGAGCGATGCCAATCCCAACTCCGATGTCAGCTCCTGGTTCATTTAATCAACCCGCTGGAATTGCGATGCCACCCCAAGCTCCGGGAGGGTTCCCTATGCAGGAACAGTTTCCAGCGCCGGGAGCATTTCCAGCACCTGGTCCAATGGCAGCTCCATACCCGCAATATGCTAGAAGACCCATATTTTCAGTGACCAACATGACCATTACGCCAAACCAGGTAAAATATGGGAATCCAGTAACCATTAGCGCTATTGTATCTAACAATGGCTCCGAAGCAGGTACATACAGCGTGGTATTGCGGATAAATGGTATGGTCGAGAACATAATAGACCTGATGCTATCGCCCGGGGCAACTCAGGCCACCACATTCACTGTAAACAAGGATGGGGGTGAATATTACGCTGAGGTGGACGGCTTGAGCGGTATTTTCATTATCATACCGCTGGATCCGGCGAATTTTACAGTAAGCAATTTAATGATAGCACCGGAGCGCGCCAAGCAAGGAGAAAACATCATTATTAGTGCCATGGTAACCAACTACGGTGAACTTCCCGGCATTTACAGCGCAGCACTCAAACTGAAGGGCGCCATTGAAAGTACCGAAGAGATAGACCTCGGCCCGGGTGAAAATCGGAAGATATCATTTAAAATCGCTAAAACTACCCCGGGTTTCTACAACGTAGAACTAGAAGGATTAACTGGCAGATTTGTTGTCGAGATGGAATGGCAGAGCTAGCTCAACCGCGGAATAGCTAAAGCCCTTCTTGCTCCGATTCAGGTTCCATCTTACGTAACTTGTCCGGCTCTTCCACACGGTCAATATACAATATACCGTTAAGATGGTCTATCTCATGCTCTAGAACTTGAGCCAGGAGTTCCTCCCCTTTGATACGTATATTACGCCCCTGTCTGTCCCTGGCTTTTACTTTGACCCGGACCGAACGTTTAATCTCCCCTTGATACCCGGGAACGCTCAAACAAGCCTCCCCTATGGTACGCTCGCCTTCCTTCTTTATTATCTCAGGATTAACTAATACAATGACTTCTTCGGCCGGTATCTCAATCACAGCTATCTTCAGCGGCACTCCAATCTGAGTCGCCGCTAAACCAACACCAGAGGCTGACCTCATGGTCTCTATCATATCAGCGATGAGCTGTCGAACAGACTCGTCAATTTTGGATACTTTTTTGGCTTTTTGTCTAAGCACGGGATCTGGTAAAACTCGAATAGCATGCACGCTCATTTAACAACCTATTAAACCATGCCGACCGGATCAATGTCCACAACCCAGCCTCGAGGAAAGGCTATGTCTGTCAAGAAGGCGTCCAGGTCAGTTCCACAAAGAACCAGTTGCCATCGATAATGTCCTCTGAGCCGAGGCACAAAAGCTGGCATAGGTCCAATCAATCGTAAGTCAGGTAGGCCTCTCCTATCTTTCTCGACCATCAGTAAGCAGCCCATCCTCTCCACTTCTCGAAAACAAGCAATCCCATTTGTGTGACTAAAAGTTAGGCAGGCCAATCGACTGAAAGGAGGATAACCAAACTTGCGGCGATATTCCAACTCCCTGACATAAAAGGCAGAATAATCGTGCCTTGAAGCTGCCTGGACGGCATAATGCTCCGGACTGTAAGTCTGGATAATTGCCCTCCCCGGCATAAAGCCTCTTCCTGCCCTACCGGCTACTTGACACAAAAGTTGGAAAGTACGTTCCCCAGCCCTAAAATCAGGCAAATTCAAACTGGTGTCAGCACTTACCACGCCCGCCAAAGTTACCTGAGGAAAGTCTAATCCTTTGGCCACCATCTGTGTACCAATAAGTACGTCAGCCTCATGAGTTCGAACCTTCGTCAACAGTTCCTCATGCGCCCGCCGTCTGGAAGTCATATCTCTATCCCAACGCAGAGTGCGTACATTCGGAAAAAGATGCTTAACTTCTTCTTCGACCCTCTGAGTACCGATACCCAAGAACCTCAGATTGTGGCTATGACATTGTGGACAGTCCACGGGCACGGCACTAGCAAAATTACAGTGATGGCAGACCATCTTCTTGGTTACCGAATGATAGGTGAGACCCGCAGTGCAATGCGAACAACGGAAAACGAAACCACATTCCCGACATTGAACAAATGTGGCCGCGCCACGCCGATTGAGAAACAGAATAACCTGCTCATTATGAGCTAATGCTTCAGTCATTGCCTTAATCAGAGAGCGACTGAAAAGGCTCCTGTTCCCGGCTTTAAGCTCTTCCTTCATGTCTACAACATCAACGTCAGGTAAGGGAGACGGCCCATAAGGCGTAATGCGCTCTTTGAGCTCAACGAGCTGGTAATCACCCCGTTGTGCCCTGTAGAAAGTCTCCACATCAGGTGTAGCACTGCCCAGAATGACCACAGCATCACTGAGTTCAGCCAGTTTAACTGCCACATCTCGGGCATGATATCGTGGCGACTTATCAGATTGTTTATATGTCCACTCATGCTCTTCATCAATAACAATCAACCCCAGGTCTGGCTGAGGCGCAAAAAGGGCACTACGCGGACCTATAACTACGTCACAGCCACCTTCTTTTATCCGGTGCCACTCATCAAATTGCTCACCTAAGGACAACCCACTGTGAATGATAGCGACACGACCCGGGAACCGAGAGGCAAAACGCTCTATCGTCTGCGGAGTAAGTGCAATTTCAGGGACAAGACAGATGCCTCGTCTGCCTCGAGTAACAATTTCGGTTAGCGCTCGCAGATATATCTCTGTCTTGCCGCTACCGGTAACGCCATGAAGCAGAAAGACTGCAGGCGTCTTATTTGGGTATCTTGGAGATATGCAGTTTTGAATCTTTTGCCATGCCACTTCCTGAGACAAAGTAAGCTTCGGTGGCAATGTCGCAGCAATTTTAAGGTGAGCTAGAGGGTCACGCCTGACGGCAATCTCGACCACGGACACCAAGCCGCGGCTTTTCAAAGACTCAATCACTGTCTTCGGGAAAGAAACAGACTTTTTAAGTTCAGTTAAGGGAACAAGTCCGGGCCTATTAAGCAGTAATTCGATAACTGCTGCTTTTTTATTAGCCCTGACTGCTCTCAACCTCGTAATTTCTGTTTCAGCCTGGCTTCCATCAATCTGCAGCTTCAAATGACTAACCAGCTTTGGCTTTATTTTGGCTTCCTCAAGCTGCTGACTTTTCACTGCTAATCCGCGCCGCAAGAGCTGCTGGGCAATCGACATAGTTTTCTTTTTGCCGAACTTCCGCTCGAATTCCTTTAGGTTGACCTTGTCTCTATCTTCAAAAAGATGAACAAATTGTTCTTGCTCAGGGCTGAGCTGTGTATCTACTGGAACAGGCAGGAGATGCAAAAAAGTAACCAGACGCCGTTCGAATCCGGGAGGCAACATCAAGGCAACAGAATCAAAAAGAGAGGCAAGGTAATGTTTGCTTAACCATAGGGCAGTCTCAATTTGAACTGAAGACAGTAAGGGAAGAGATGTAATGATACCGTTGATTTCCTTAGTGGCTTCAAAAGAGGGATAATCGCTTAACTTGACGACAATTCCCTGAAGGGTTTTTGAACCAAAAGGTACCCAGATGGCTTGCCCGATATTAATCTTCAGCTCAGGGGGTATTGAATAACAAAAACTACGACGCTGAGCAATAGGTGAGTTGACCGCCACTTCCGCATAATTCATTCAGCTTCTTTAACTTCTTCAACCTCTTCTTCAGCCGCATCTTGTTCCGCCACAGGCTCTTCAATTTCACCCTCTCCTCCAGTGACCTCTAGAGCCGCAGCTTTTTCCACCATCTTTTCGCGTCTTTCCTTAAGACGTGCTTCTCGAGCACTCAGGCGGCGAATGTAATATAGTTTGGCACGGCGAACCTTGCCATGCCGCACCACCTCAACTTTTTCTAAAAAAGGAGAGGCAAAGGGAAAGGTATGTTCAACACCAATCCCGGAGGTAACGCGCCTGACCGTAAAGTTACCACCACCAGTTCCTTTTCTAGCCCTAACTACCAGACCATGCAAAGTCTGAACACGTTCCCTATTAGCTTCCTTAACCTTAAAACTGACCTTTACCGTATCTCCCGGGCTAATTTGCAGTATCTTAGGATTTACCTTAACCTGACTAATCGAGTTGATGTTCATTTATAATTACATCCCTTCTATGGCTTGATTTTAAAGGCTTCACTGAGCAACTTTCTGTCCTCGGTGGAAAGCACGGCTTTCTCCAGCAGCTCTGGACGCCGCTTTGCAGTTCTCAGTAAGCTCTGCTGACGCCGCCATCGAGCAACGTCACCATGATCACCCGATAGTAAGACTGACGGTGCTGCCCAGCCGCGATATGTCTCCGGCCGAGTATACTGCGGGTATTCCAACAGCCCTCCGATATGCGACTCTTCTGCCAGGGACGCCTCGGAACCAAGCACACCCGGCAATAACCTGACTACACAGTCTGTCACAACCATAGCTGCTACTTCACCGCCGCTAAGCAAATAGTCGCCAATGCTAATCTCGTCAGTGGCTAAATGCTCGGCTACTCTCTCATCGACACCTTCATAATGACCGCAGATAAGAATAAGATGCTCATATCCTGCTAAATCTCTGGCAATAATCTGATTGAAAAGTCGACCTTGTGGACTTAGCAAAATAGTAGGCACCGACGCCAATCCTAGTTCTACCTTAATGGCCTCCACAGCTTCAAATATAGGCTCAGGTTTGAGCACCATTCCGGCTCCGCCGCCGTAGGGATAATCGTCCACAACGTGATGTTTGTCATGAGTATAAGCACGAATATCGTGGAGTCTGATATCTACCAGGCCGCGCTCTCTGGCTCTGGCGATAATGCTGCAATTCAACAAGCCATCAAACATCAGCGGAAACAATGTCAAAATATCAATTCGCATTTAACTATCTCCACCGTGACCACAATCAGATACTTTCCCGCTAAGAACATCGAGGGCATGAGGCAAAACCGGCATAATCACATCAAGACATTCCTTCACCGCCTTGGGGCTGCCGGGGAGATTGATAATTAAACACTTGCCCCGATTACCGGCAACAGCTCGACTCAGTATCGCCTCAGGCTTTCTCTTCATCGTTTCCATTCTCATGGCCTCAGTCAAACCAGGAATAGTTTTATCTATGACTTCTAACGTAGCCTCCGGCGTGACGTCTCTGGCCGATAATCCAGTACCACCACTGGTCAATATAAGGTCAAGCCCAATCTCATCACACCACTCTTTAAGCTTGCGTGAAATTATGTCCGCCTCATCAGGTACAACCTCATATTTCATAATGTCAATGCTAAGTTGACTGATGACTTCCTTAGCGGCCTGTCCACTCTTGTCATGTCTCTCACCACGCCATCCCCTGTCACTAATGACAAGTATACCCGCTCGCATTTGCATATTTTACCATACCATACCTAAAGCTCAAAACCGAAAAATCGACCAATACTTTAGTACTACCCCAGGGCGAGCACTATTATTAATACTATCACTATATATAGAGAAAATTGAGCCATAATTACTATTTATTGGGCAATATAAGCCTGTCAACAGGGAAAAATAGAAAAATTTTATAAAAATAACAAAAAATTTGGTGGGAAAGGTATTGACAACTTGGGTAAGATGTGTAATATAATGGTTAAAAGTGGGAAAAAGTGGTAAAGGAGGACTATCATGGTAATTGATTGCGTTCAATATCGAGTAGCCAATAGCAGATTGTTCAATTTCCTAAAGGAGAACAGCCGTACCAATCTTGAACTCCAATTAATCCATTTTTGGGCACGTCATCCAAGGGCGAAGTTAAGTCTTTATACAATCGCTAACGCTCTGGACACCGCCAGGATTAACTTGAGGGAAGCCATCCGGACTTTAATTGAAAAGGGCATATTGCAGGAACAACAAGATGGTAACGGCCTTATCACCTACTCTCTGGCTAGCGATCCTCAGACACAGGAATACATTGAAGAACTAGCTAGATTGGACTGGAACGAAATCAGAATCTTAGAAAAGCAACTAGACGGGGAGCCTGTACTGGCTTAAACACCCGGGTTTGGGCAGATAATGTTTCTAGGCGAATACGAATATAAGGTTGATAACAAGGGCAGATTGCCTTTGCCCCCTAAATTCAGACAAGAATTGATGGGTGA
>JBAVQV010000021.1:0-54166 GCA_049694415.1 Dehalococcoidia bacterium | reverse complement strand
TGTACTGAAGCCTGCTCATCTTCGGGTTTCAACCAGAGATGTTGATAAAGTTCCCCTAGAGGTTGTCCAGACGCCTCCTCCTCACTTAAGCCATACAGTCGTTCTGCACCTTTATTCCAGTAATTTACTATGCGCTTATTATCAATGACAACTACCGCATCACTAATCTGGTCGAGCACCTCTGCATGAAATCTCAGCTGCCTTTCAATCTGTTTGCGTTCTGTTATATCGCGGATATTGCACTGGATAACGCGGGAATGATTGACTTTATATATATTGGATACAAATTCAACCTGGATTTGACGTTTGTCCCTGGTTTCAAGTGGTAAATTCTCATAACGTACGTAATCTTTGTCCTGCAATTCTCGATAGGCGGTTTTACTTGCCTCAACGTCTTTGAATGGTCCTATCTCCCAAAGCCTCTTTCCTATAAATTCCTTATGGGGATATCCCAGCATGTCCATCAAAAACGGATTGACATCTGTTATTTGACCAGTTCCTGCATCGAGAATCAATATCCCATCCTGTGCTGTTTCAAAAAGGCGTCTATAGCGAATTTCAGAATCCTTCAAACGTTGCTTTGCACTATCACCCCTGGTTTTTGCTATGTCCTTTTTTTTAATCCTCTGACGCAATAAGTCCAGTTCGTCAATAAGTTGAGCTTTTGTTTTTCGGCTTTCTTTCATATCATGACTCCCACCATAATGCCAGTTGTGATGGCTCGAACCTGCCTGGCATTTCCGCGCATAACTAATTTATATGATACAGCTCAATATTTGTCAACAGCACGTATCTTGACATCTGGTCAATTTGAATATTATTATAGCAGGCATGATGGCTAGTCGACAACAGAGTGTGAAAAAGTACCGGTTACTGGTGGTTGACGACGAGATACGGATCCTAAAATTTCTCAAGTCAAACCTGAGAGCACTGGGATATGAAGTGGTAACTGCGAGCAACGGTCTTGAGGCTTTAGAGCAGTTTCATGCCAGCCATCCCGACCTGATCTTGCTTGACATACTCATGCCTGAAATGAATGGGTTTGATGTGCTTAAAGAGATACGTGGTTTTTCAACGGTGCCTGTCATATTTCTCAGCGCCAAGGGAGATGAACGTGACAAAATAACAGGGCTTGACATGGGGGCCGATGACTATATAGCAAAGCCTTTTAGTCCTGATGAACTGGTATCCAGAATTGAAGCAGTGATGCGCCGGTTTAGACCCAACGAACCTAAAATTCCAGATGAGCTTTCTTTGGGCGATATAACCATCGATTTCAAGGCACATAAGGTAATGGTTAGAGGCAACATAATATACTTAACCCGGATCGAATGGCTCTTGCTCAGCGAATTAGCATTAAATGCTGACCGTCTCATGACCTATGAGGAGCTTTTAGTCCGCGTCTGGGGGGCTGAATACCGTGATGACGTTCAATTCCTCAGGACATGGATTAGCCGTCTGAGAAGTAAAATCGAGGAGAAACCTGATGATCCCCAAATCATTCTTACCGTCACTAAAATGGGCTATATTTTAAAAAAATCCCAGCCCTGACTATTTTCAAGAAAATCCCTGTCCACCAAGTCTTCAATAATATCCTCTATCACGGCTAGAAACAATCCAAAATTGTCATAACTTTTTAATATTTTGCTCTTAAATTATATGACTATTACATTATCAACTAATTAATATGTAGCTAAATTATAAGAAAGGAGGAGTTTTATTATGCCTAAAGTAAGTGGTTTAGTAATGGGGATACTATCCATAATAGCGGGTATCTTGATCATCTGGATACCCAGCTTGTTGCCGTGGATCGTTGGCATTTACCTAATTGTGATCGGTATTCTGGCTATTGTGGCTGTTGCTAGGTAAAAGTAACAGTCAGTATAAGCAACATTAGTTTAAGTTTGTGAACGAGTTGCTTTTTATTAAGTTTAATTAAGAAGGAGGTAATTATGTGGCAACCAACAGGTCTGCTATGGGGAATTATCACGCTTGTTTTTGGCATCATCGTAATGATTTTTCCCAGGATACTTAATTACATAGTCGGTATTTATCTTATCATCGTCGGAATATGGGCAATCGTAGCCAACCTGCATTTTTAAGCCTGTAGTAGTTGATGATACTGGCTCGGGAGGTGGCTCTTAGTGGAACTATCTTGCTCTTTTGTCAAATAGGCGAGTTGAGTTAGCCAATCTGGAAACGGTGACACAGTATGTGGCTGACCTACGCAACTTGCTTAATGAGAGTTCCTTAACAGAAAGGAAGGCTTTTATTAGGAGCTTTGTTAAGGAAATGCAGGTAACAGGTGACGAAGTGCTGTTGACCTATACTATACCCCTCCCTCCACAAGGAATATCTCAAGAGAGAGTGGGAGTTCTTTGTTCCGTACAGCGTGGTGGAGCTGATGGGGATCGACTTATCTGATTCAAACTCCTTGTTGGCATTGGGACTTTATCCGGTATCCATTTGATCCATAGTCATACGTTAGTGGCATTCCATTCGGAAGTATGCAGATATATAATACTTCTGAAACGTATCGGAGGTGAGAGGTGAGCAGTCTAAATCACTTCGGCATTAGAGGGATCATTGTACAATCAATTCTTATAATCATCGGATTTGCAATCCTATTCATATCAGCGGGTACACTTGCCTGGATAAACGCGTGGGTATACGTTGGCCTGGTTTCAATTTATTGGGTGATAAGTACAGTAGTGCTGGCAAGAGTGAATCCGGAGATGTTGAATGAACGCGGCAGCGTTGTCAAGGAAGGTACAAAAGGCTTTGATAAGGTATGGGTAGCCATTTATCCCGTACTAACCTTTGGCAACCTGGTCGTCATGGGGTTCGATGCAGTTAGATTTCAATGGTCGTTTATGCCTTTCTGGCTGGCTATTTTGGGCATAGTAATAATAATACCTGCCTTTGTGATCGGCACATGGGCAATGGCCGTCAATAAATTCTTTGAATGGACGGTGCGCATCCAGGATAACAGACAACAATATGTTTGTACATCTGGCCCATACAAGATAATGAGACATCCGGGATATGCCGGTTTAATCATTTCAATATTAGCCTATCCATTGATTTTAGGTTCATGGTGGGGCTTTGTGCTGAGCGGCATATTGACAATAATAATAGTAATCCGCACGGCGCTGGAAGACCGCACACTGCAAAATGAAATGTCAGGTTATAGAGAGTACGCCAAGCAAGTGAAATACCGGCTAATCCCGCCTGTCTGGTAATGTTGTAGTCGAAGCTAAATAAATGAATCCAAGACTGCCTGCCCATATATGCTTTGATGTATCAGTCTATCCACCGGACTGGCTTTAACCTGTCCCATGCAAGTATCCTCATACCATAGTGCCCAAAAGCAACTGCGTTTATTTATAGGGTTTGATTGAGAGTCAAACCGTCTAAATACAACACCTGCCTGTTCTCGCTTATTTGAAAACCTCGCGTACGTGGTCAATAATAATGAGACAGGCCATCTTTCACACTTAAGTAAAAGCGACCTGTCTCAGATGAATGACAATTTAGTCTTGTTGATTTAAGACTAGCTAGATTTTAACTTGTGGTCCGAGAAATAGTTGCAGCAGCGCCTTTATTGCAGCGACGAGGGCCACAGGTGCCATTAGCGCGGCAAAATTTACTAATATGCTGGCCGCCATTTTACCGAAGCCCAAAAATGTAACCGGAGAAAAGGCTGCCGTCATTGCCAATATTGCTATCGTGGCCAGGAGCAGGATAACCAGTCCTTTTCCTTCTTTGTCAATACTGACATGTATAATACCGATTATAAGGCCGAAAATGACAAGTATTAATGCAATGACTATGCTCTCTGGAAATACTAAACCTCCGACAACAGCTAGTATGACGCCAAGGCAAAATAGTATGAAACTGATCCATCCCCAGGTTTTGACCATAAATAACCTCCTCTTAATTATTAGTTTTTTGCGTTCAGCATTTTACTAGACTGATTATAAAAAGTCAATAGGTATGTTTAACCTACTCCATCCCGCTGTTACCTCAACCCAGCCACCGGACTAAATCTCTTATGTGCCTCCACCGCATCATAGTCTAACGTATCAACCTATCCACCGGACTAGCTGCAATCTAACCGTTTGATTGTGAATCATAAGGTTTGAACAGTAATTTGCTAGGCTGAATGGTTCCCTGCATCGCTTTGAGTGCAGAGCGAGTTTGAGCCGCTGCTTCTGCACGCTGATGCACGAGTTATTGCGACGATTTCGCTCTTGTGAGCTAAATTGTTGAGGATTTGCAGAATGTAGGGCCTCGGATAACTACTACGCCCAATCTATCAAAATCAGAAACAGAACCGCGAAATCTTTGAATATCATACTGCCCTGACGAGTATATATTCGAGGCAAAGTGGTGTATGACACCGCGTAAAATCAAGCCATAAGTTAGTAGGGTCCTCAACGGCTTGGCGACTCAGGCCCACGCCCTAGAAACTCCGCTAAAAAAGCTCTTACGACTTGGGGGTCATACTTATTAAGCTGAAGCATCTTATCCCAGGCAGTAAGTATAAAAGGATATTTAAAATCTGCGTCTGGAACTGCGACAATCCCCACTTCGGGATCACTGTTTGCCTTTATAAATGCCTTTAAGCTCCTTTCGATTTCAGGAGTAAGTTGAGATGGATCATAATAGACAACAACTGAGCCATGCTCAAGGCTATGAACCAGGTACCCGAATGCAGGTCGTGTAGTATAGAACCCTGGAGCCGTAGGATCTGGAAAATGCGGCCCTGACGTTGGCGGCATTGTTTTGTACTCGACCGGATGGTCTGGCCATATATGATCACGTCCTTCATCAGGAGGCGATATAACATTCGTGAGCAGAGTTGTATCACCATGCGCCGGCAACTTTAAATCTTCTAATGCGGCTTGAGACGGAGTAACAGGTGGTATTGGCGTAGGTTGTACTGGGGTAACTGGGGCAGAGGGTGGAGAAGCTGGAGTGCAACCAACCAACACAGCGATCATCGACAAACAGAGTAGACCATACATGCATACCATAAGATGCCTCTTCATATCAGCCATCCTTCACTAACTTATCCGAGAAGTATACTAATTTTTAAGTAAGAGTTACAATATGCCAAAACGGAAACCGCCAGCAATTGAATCAGGCTGTTGCTGGACATACAATCGTCCCTATCTAACCAGTCTATCCACCGGACTAGCTACCACATCCTAAAGTTACAGTGACCAAGAGCAACCACGTTTATTTATACCGTTTGATTCATAGTCAAACGATAGAAATAGCGTCCACATCACAAGCCGGGATGCCTAAAAACTTATGCAGATCTGACCAGCGAGACCGGAGCAACGCGTGTGGGAAGAATTTCGATTTTGAATTGGCACTCATCTAGAGTAATACATTCGGGCTAACAAAGCGATCGACACTAGAATGATATTATCAGTATGATATAATATTTATGACCAAGGCAAGGAGATAGAGAAATGAGCGATGAAACTTATCAAGAAGCAGTCGTTTGCGGGAACTGTGATTTTAAAGGCAAAGTTGCTGTTCCTAAGGGGAAACTAGTGAAAGAAGCCCCTTGTCCAAAATGTGGAAATAAGACATTGCGCAGGGCACTTTCAGGCGAGGTAACTTAATTCCAGGGCATCGATTGCCGCATAGTCTGTTAATATGAGGTTCAAGGTCCCCCAGCGAAAGCCATCTTTAGACATTAAACAAAATTCATTTTAGTATATCCACCAGCCCACACTTCCTATTACTCTCCACCGCCTCGTACCCTAATGCATCAATCTATCCACCGGACTGGCTGCAATCTTACCTTTTGATTCTTAGCCAAACCATTTGAATACGACACCTACCACAACATAGCGCTATTAAAAACACTTGGTTAACAATCTTTTGAACGTAATTTGCCTTGGTAGTTATCAAATCTTTGACAAACGTTATAAAACTATATAAAATATATCAAAATGGCGGAGTTTCTTACACTGAGAGAGGCTGCAAGAAGGTTGAGGATACATCCTCAAACGTTACGTAATTGGATTGCAAATGGGGTGATTGTCGCATATCGTCCGAATCCGAGTGGTAAAATTTATATAAGGCTTAGCGATATCAATAAGGTGAGACATAGGCGAATACAATAGTTGAACATTTCCTGGCTTGTACGCCAGCAGCTTGAATAATTAGGATTGGAAAATATTTGGAGACTATGAAAGACACCATTATCGGCATTGTAGTATTAATTGTATTAGCACTTCTTATTTGGCGGTGGGAAATCGTGCCTGTAGATGTGACCGAGATTCACTTCACATCTGAACCTTATTCCTTTGAGACTTCACCAGTAACAGTTGTGAACAAGCCCATACTGTATCTAATTCCTTGGAGGGAAGCACAACAAAGCATCCAAAACACTGATAATCTCACTGGTACATTCAGCCTAAATTTTGTTTTTGACAATGGTATTGAAAAGGAATCAACAATTGAAAGCATACAGCTAGCTCCAAATGAAGAAGAGGTGGTTACCGCACATGTACCTCTTAGAGGTCAGGTTAATGTGGACACACACGTGATTCCACCAAACAAACTCATACCCCAGAAAACAATTGTTAAAAAAACTGTAAGCGTTTGGTCAAGGTATACTCATGCTTATGAGCATAATCCATAATTGTGTAAATAGAACAAGGGACCAGGGATTCCTTACTCATAATCCTTTAGCGCCTGCTCGAGCTCATTAATCTCTTTTTCAACCATGGATAGGTTCTTCTCCCAAGTAGCGATTAAACTTAACAGAGAACCCAATGGCTGAAACCCCACATCCTTTAGCTTCTGATAGAAGACTTTTGTGTTTCTTATGAACTTAAGCTGATGCTGTCTCTCTTCCTTCTGCTCCTGCAATAGCTTCTTGATGATTTCTTTATTCATCATCAACCTCCAGAATTAAATACTGCCGCTTGAAACATATTCTAGCACACTCTTTCCTGATACGTTAGTGGTATTCCATTACGAAATATGTGGGCGTATAGTTAGTCTTGAGTGCTATAATGACTTGGGGCAGGTCACTATATTCATAAATAAATACATACTAGGAGGTCGGCGATGATTCAGTCTGCGAAAACACAACTCGGCATAGCATTAGCTCTTTTTGCTTTTGCCTTTTTAATGAGTGGAGTATGGCAAATAATAGACATTATCTTAGCAGTCTTTCTGTTAGTATCATTTTTGATAATTATGCTATTTCGGCATTCTAGAATTGCTGTATTTTTAGCCGACTTCAGTTTCGATAATGTTGCGCTATTTCTAGGATTTGTTGCGTTAGCAGTCGTGCTATTACCAAGGTATCCTATATTTGGAATTATTGCCATTCTTGTAGCGTATGCATTCATTAGTTATGATGTTGGAATAAAGATTGGCACGATAATGAAGAGAAGGAGTAGCAAAACATCATAGAGGATACTACAAAGTACCTAATTGGCATTGTCATATACATCGGCTGACCTGCCCACTGAAAATCAGTCCAAATACAAAGAAGCTATATCCTAATGTTATCCACCGGCCGTATTTCTCATGACTCTCCACGATTATATGGGATTAAACTTGGGTAACCATGTCAGAGAGTGCAAAAGGTCAGAAAGGCTTATATATATCAACACCAGCATAAATAGTGGTAGAATAACTTGGGGCATTTACTGAAAGCAAAAAAAGACAAACTTTGGATTTGTACTTTAGCCACTCTAGTACAAGGCGATGAACAAGGGCTTGTTCGTACTCATACCACTTGCAGTTGTAGTTGTAGGCATCTGGATGTGCCCCGTACTGAATATTCCACCTGTCGTGAACATAGCGCCCAATGGCATCGTGCAGGAAAGAACCCAAATGTTCTACCTACTCTCGACCATTGCTCAGTCCCTATCTGCCATTCTGGCTCTTGTCTTTACTATTTCACTAATAATAATACAGATGTTCTCGCGCTACTCTTACCGGATATCCTCCGGTTTCTCAGATAGAATTACAATATCATACATCTCTCTTTTTATAATAGCTGTTTTCCTACCTTTTTGGGTTCTTGCCCAACCTACCATTTATGGCGCTAAGGCTTCTCTTACCCTTGCTGCAGTATGCCTATTTCTTTTGGTTCCTTATTTCATCCATTTCGGAAGGAAGCTTAATCCTGAGCAAATACTTGTTGCTTTAAAGAAAAGTGCGGTCAAACAGCTTAATACCAACATAAAAGAAGAGCCTGAGACAATTGCTACCATAGATAATATGATTATGAGCGCATTTGCTCTTAAAGACTATGATACTTTTAATAGGGGCATACGGGTATTTCGTGAAATAAATCATGAAGTTATTAATACGAAGAATTATGATGTCATTGATGGTGAAATGCAATCCCATTTTTTAAATAATAGGCAAGCAAGGTTAGAAGATAAGGATGTTGGCTGTACTATACTCCAAAGACTAAGTGATATAGGTGTAGCCACCATAGAAGACCCAAGAGCACCGTTTCATGTGGTTACATACCTGGGGGATATAGGCAAAGAGGCCACCTCTAAACAGCTAGTCCACATATCAGAATTGGTAGTTGAATATTTGGAGGAAATTGGCAGAAAGGCGGCAAATAAAGAGCTAGAGCACGTAGATAAAGTCATAGACTGCTTATGTGATATAGGGAAAATGGCAGGAGAAGGTGAAGGTAGAATCCTTGTAGTTGAACGCAAAGCTGTACGTGCCTTGGCCATGATTGGTCATGTGATTGCCACCAAACGCTCGGGCCTAGGCTGGTCTGTTGTGAATTCAATTGGTAATATTGGCATCAAGACCGCAGAGCGAAGTTTGTTAACTGGTACATTAGACAGTGCAATCATGGATATGGCTAATCTCGGAGTACATTTCGCTGGAGAGGGAAATGGCTATACCGCTGGAGAATCGGCAGAACTTATACATAAAATGGTGATGATAGCCAATGAGAGGGGTGTAGAGAGTACAATAAGAGAATATGCCAAACTCTTTAAATTGCCCCTTGCCCGTAGCAGAGCATCGGCTTCTAAACGTTTGGATGGTACCATGTCTAAGGCTATATACTATATGTGTACCATTGCCGAGAAATGTGTAGATAACAAGATTGACTATCCAACAAGGCAAATGGTGGATTTCCTGAGCAACTTTGCTTTAATCTCTTTTGATAAGGGACTTGAAGACTCTATAACAATGGCTCCACTGGCAATAAGAGATATCGGAATCAAGGCTGCTGAAAATATCCAGAAACCGGTCATGTATGATGTGTTCAAACATTTAGTCAATATTGAAATCAAAGCTGTGGAGCTTGGTAACGATGACATGGCATCAAAGATTGCGGCGAAGTTAGCTGAGGTTAACCTCAAATGTATTGAGAATGGTATATTTGATGTTCCAATAAATGCTGCTGATCAAATAATGAAGATAGGTATGGACGCTGCCGGGAAAGGGACAAGCAATATCGTCCAGGAGGCAGCAATCCTACTATGTATATTTGGCGCATGTGCAATCGCAAAAGGTAATACCGCTCTGAGGGAACGTATAATCGTCAATTTGCAAGGAATCCAAGATACAGCAGATGCGAAGCTAATCTCATTGGCTTTATCAAAAGCACAAGGTGCTCTGCAATATTTACCAGATGTAGGGAAAGCTTTGAAGACCTTCGACACGTACTATCGAAAAAATAGGTAATCATTGTATATGCACATGGTTTCTAAGACTTAATTATGCAGGGCTTTCCGAGCGGTGTCACCTTATCCTCAAAATCTCCTTATATCCAAAGGACAATTTCACCACACTTTTCCCTCTTCATCCCATTGGGCATACCCTTACCATAAACCGCAGATTCTTGCATTTGGTGCACAAATTGATGGGGCATCTACCTTACCAACCTATCCACCGGACTAGCCACCACATGCCTCTTAAACACATCATCAAATCCTAATGCTTGTGTGTATCTCCTGGTCATTTCCAATGTCGTATGTCCTAACGCTATCTGCAACTCAAAGGGATTAGCTCCGTTTCTAAGAAAGCTTATAGCAAAGCTATGAGTTGAGAAAATGACCTCACCCCCCTGCCCCCTCTCCTAATTATAGGAGATGGGGAGTAATTTTCTTCGAACGGGGGTAACCACTTCGAGCATCCGTATCTGAAAACATGTTAATCAAACGGTGCAATGGGATAGCTAACTGCGTGTAAGAATTATGGCTAGTCGAAAGGTGATTTGAATTGATATCAGCTTTAGAAGGGTTAATGGTGGAGCTGATGGGATTCGAACCCACTACCTTTTGACTGCCAGTCAAACGCTCTCCCGATTGAGCTACAGCCCCACGCCAAAAAGTCTAGCAAAAAGCTCGCCGAAACTCAAACACGTTACTATTTAAGTGGCCGACCCCAGGCATCCCGGCGCCAATCACCGGCGATAAGTATAAGGTCAGTAAGCCACCAGACGCCAAAGCAACTCAAGGTAACAAGTTTAACAATCGCCGAGCGAGTTCGGCCGATATAAAAACGGTCAGCCCCAAATGGGCCAAGGAAAAGAGATAAAAGAAGTGCTACCCGCCAGCTTCTTGGCTCGGGCTTAAGCTTAGCTTTTGTTGGCTTGGGTCTAGCTTTAGATTTAGGCATGAACTAACTAACCTCCTAGTACTCCTACCCAGCGTAATATTGAGCGCAACCCGAAATAACCCAGATAAGCAATTGCTGTGTTTTTTACCGACTTGCCTACCCAGCATAGAAAAAAGAATTTAACCAGCCCAAACCGAAGCATGCCGGCAATGGCTGTGAACGGATAGAATAATGGGTTAAGGATAGCTGACATTAAAAAGACGGCAATCTCGCCACGACGACGTATCCAGTCAACAAACCTGCTAACTAATTTGTGATTAAGGTTTTGTACCGCCTTCTGCCCACCCCAACCGCTCAAGTAAATGCCAATACTGCCAACCGCTTCCCCCAGGCCGGACACAATCCCAACCAGAGCCGGGTTTAGCACGCTGCCCAAGGTAAATACAACTAAAATACCCGGTATAGGTACAAAAACTGTAGCACCAGCCAGAACGCTAATGACAAAGGCACCGAGGTAACCATAGTGTTGAGCCTGACCGACATAATCCCAGAACAAAACGACAACAACGCAAGTGGCAACGGTTAGTGCTAACGCCAAACCGCCTATAATGTATTCTCTTTTTCTTGATTTTGTCTTTTCTGAAATCGTCACCCTCGAAAACTTTCCTGTTTAGGCTAGTTACGTCACCTATCTCTGGCGTCCAAAATTAGTCTCGAGGAAAATGCGAATTCGCCCCTCAATCTCAGGATTACCCCAATCATATACATGACCGGGGGCACTGACACAATGCGCGAACGCCACCGGTTTGCCTCTAAGACGATACCACATCCATTTGAAAGGAGCTGCCATAAGGATTCTAGCCCCAACCCACATATTCCCTTGTACGAGTACATCAGGCCTGACCCCATTACCTTCTACCGCTAGTGTCCTTTCGGTAATTACTCGCCAGGATTTATACTGGAAAGGAAAGCCTAATTCAATGCTATATACGGGGTAATGCACACCCAGTCGCTGCACAACTGCGCTGCCAAAGGCAGCCCCTTGACTTATCCCTATTAAGATGACCTTGATACCCTTGACATGTGTCATGATGAATCGCAGCCAGGCTGCCATTACATTCGCTTTAGAAGAAAAAAGACGGAACTGCTCTCTTAAGTCCCGCATCTCTTCCCGCCATCCTACGCCACTACGGAAATACTGTGTCAGCCAGAAACTATATCCCATTTCTTCTATAACGGCTTTGACCCCGACCACTATACCCCTTTCCCACTCCAAGCATTGGTCTAGTCGGGCGTGCCCCCAACCACCGGGGTTATGAATAATAAGAAAGTCCTTGCCTTCGGCTTTAGTACAAACATCTAAAACTCGCCTAGCGAACTCACCAGCCTCCTCTTCACTCTTAAAAATTTCCCCAGCCAAACGATAGGCATCTTCCCATAAAGTCAGGTCTGCAACAGTGATGTCTGGTACTCCACTGGTACTTTCAGCCTTTAAGGGAAGCTTAATCAATGAAGCACTCCACTGCCCACATCCGCAATGATATACTTGGCACTCTTCTCACCTCTTGAATTGTTCCTCTGCTTGATATAGATGGCGTTACCCTCCTGCCAAACCCAGAGATAATGCCCGCTATGAAGCCATGCCCCGACAGATTGCCTTGAGGGATAAACGAGAAAGACTGCCTCTGCCACTCTATTAAGCTCATCCAGAGCTTTATTTGCAGAATAAATTGACGGCAGGTGTTCCAGTAAGTGGCTGGCAAAAACGGCTCCAAATGCTTTGTTGGAGAACGGAATTTGAGTGACATCGGCAATCACCCCACAAGGGTGACCGTCGAAAGCCCGGCGCTCGATGTCGAGACAAACATCGCCACCACCGTGCGCCGGTATATTCAGTCGCCGGCGAATTCCCCTGTTACTCCACGGCCCACCAGCTATCAGTAGTGGTTTGCCGAATTTCCGGGCACATGCCGCAGCAGCATCATATCTTTTGTGCTTTTGCCAAGTCTCACCAGACCAGATGGCTATTTGCCAGCTCACCACACCGAGCGATATTCCAGCCATGCAGAAAAAAAAGATATACACTTGGTAATTACATTCCCTTCTAGATTCCCAGAAATCTGAATAACGAAGTCAATCCAAAATAGCCACAAAATGCTATAAATGAGCTCTTAACTATATTGCCCAGTAAAGAGTAAAGGAAAAACTTCCACCTTGGGAAACGGAGCGACGCCATGGCAAAAGTCATCGGCAGGTGAAAAGGATTTATTATGGCTGACATAAGAAAGACAGCCAGCGAACCGTGCTTCTGTGCCAGGTTCATGGCTCTATCATAAAAGCTCCTATTAACCCTGTAAGCTAGTTTCTGAGATAGGTCCCTGCTGCCACAACCAACCATGAAAGTGAGTAGCTGCCCCATACTGGCACCCAACCCTGAGATTAAACCTACCAATATAGGTGCTCCTATCTGGAATTTAGGTGCCATGATAGATGGCAATGTGAAGACTAACAGCCAATAGGGAACAGGTACGGCTAGCATGCTCAATAAACTCCCGCCGAGGAAAGCAATTATGAGCATGCCTAAAAGGCCATAGGTGGCTAAGGCCGCCATGCCCAATAGGTAATCTTTGTAGTAGATGGCAACAAGACAAAGAATAACGGTGAACAATAAAGACAGGCCACCAAATGTTATGTCTTTTATGGATAACCGAGGCTTGGTTTCCTTTTTTGTGGTTATAGCATCCATCAGTCAGAAATTTTCCGTCTATTTAGCCGCTTTGACCTTTTTCTTGGTGCTAAAGCTTAACACATCACCACTGACGCCAACAACCACCGTTTCCCCGTCTTTTATTTCGCCCTGCAATATCCGGCTCGATAGAGGATTCTCAACATAGCGTTGAATTGCCCGCCTCAGCGGACGCGCTCCGTACGCCGGCTCATAGCCTTCTTTTAACAGCCAGGCTCTCGCCTTATCATCCAGATCCAATGTAATATTCCTGTCATCTAGCCGCGTCTGCACCTCTGAAATCAACAGGTCAACAATCTTCTTCAGGTGCTCTTCAGTAAGCGGCTGGAAAATTATGGTATTGTCTATCCTGTTCAAGAACTCAGGCCGAAAGGCTTGCTTGAGCTCCTTTTCTATATCACTTTTAAGCTTCCGCTGCTCATCTTCCTCCTGGCGAGAGAAGCCGATAGCCTGGCGCTTGAACATCTCAGTGCCCAGGTTGCTGGTCATTATGACCACGGTATTTTTAAAGTCAACCGTCCTGCCATGACCATCGGTCAGCCTACCATCCTCCAATATCTGGAGCAGAATTTTAAGAACGTCAGGATGCGCCTTCTCAACCTCATCAAAAAGAATCACTCGAAACGGGCGCCTCCGCACGGCTTCAGTCAGTTGCCCTGCCTCCTCATAGCCCACATATCCCGGCGGTGCACCCATTAACCGTGATACGGTATGTTTCTCCATAAACTCCGACATGTCTATCCGTATCATGGCATCTTCGTCATCAAAAAGGAATTGAGTCAGAGCCTTGGCCAGCTCTGTCTTGCCAACACCGGTAGGGCCTAAGAATATAAAGCTACCTATCGGTCTCTTAGGGTCCTTAAGCCCGGCCCGTCCCCGCCGTATAGCCTCGGATATGGCTGAAACTGCCTCCTCCTGGTTTATAATCCTCTCGTGCAGCCTCTCCTCCATGTGAACTAACTTCTCAGCGTCACCTTCCAGCATACGAGAGACAGGTATACCCGTCCATTTAGAAACCAGTTCGGCTATGGTCTCCTCATCAACAACGCTATCAATTTTTTTCTCCTGCCGCCACTCGGCTTCTTTCCCATCACGCTCCGGCTCGAGCTGCATCCTTTCTGACTTTAGCTCGGCTGATTTTTGGTAATCGCCTCGCTGAGAGGCTGACTCTTCCTCATCCAGTAGATTTTTTATCTTCTTGTCTAGCTCTTTGATATCCGGTGGTTTGCTTTCCATGTCTATTCGCAGCTTACTTGCTGCCTCATCGATAAGGTCAATCGCCTTATCCGGTAAAAATCTGTCTGAGATATAACGTTGGCTGAGTTTGGCGGCAGCCGTCAGGGCAGAATCATCAATCTTTATCTTATGATGAGCTTCATATCTGGGGCGCAGCCCGCGCAGCATTTCGACGGTCGCCTCGACACTAGGCTCGTTAATAAACAGTGGCTGCAGCCTGCGTTCCAGCGCCTTATCCTTCTCAATATGCTCCCGATACTCGTCGAGAGTAGTGGCACCAATGCATCGGAGTTCACCGCGAGCCAAAGCCGGCTTTAACATATTGCTGGCATCGATAGCCCCTTCGGCAGCTCCAGCACCAACCACAGTATGCAGTTCGTCTATAAACAAAATAATCTCACCGCTGGCCTGGCGCACCTCATCCATAACCGCCTTCAGCCTTTCCTCAAATTCCCCGCGGAACTTACTGCCGGCAACCAGCGCTCCCATATCAAGACCTATGACCCTTTTATTTTTAAGGGAATCAGGTACGTCACCAGCGGCAATCTTCTGGGCTAGCCCTTCAGCAATGGCCGTTTTACCGACGCCAGCCTCACCGATAATGACCGGGTTGTTCTTAGTGCGCCGAGTTAATATCTGCATTACCCGCTTTATTTCCTCATCACGACCAATCACCGGATCAAGTTTGCCCTCACGGGCTAACTCGGTAAGGTCACGTCCATATTTCTCCAGAGAGCGATACTTGCTCTCAGCGGTTGGACTGTCCACGCGATGACCACCTCTGATATCTTGAAGCGCTTTGTAAATTTTCTCACGGTCTATGCCGAACTCCTTCAAAATTGCGGCTGACTCCCCTCTGTCGTCCCCGGCAATAGCAATCAGTAGGTGCTCGGTGCTGATGAAATCATCCTTAAGGCGGTCGGCCTCATGCGCCACATTATCCATAAGCCTGGCGATTCTAGGGGTAGCATAAATTTGAGCCGACTCATAGGTCGCCTTAGGAGCACGCGCCAGGCTATCTTCGACTCGCGCCTTGATAGCCTCTACATTGGCACCCAGCTTATCCAATATCTGCGAGGTCAAACCATCCTTCTGCTCCAGCAAGGCTAGTAAGATATGCTCCACATCCCACTGGACATGGTGATAACGGCTAGCAATACCCTGCGAAGCGGCCAGTACCTCCCTGGCCTGTTCAGTAAATCTTTCAGGTCTCATATTATCTACTACTTCTCCCCAAATTCTTCCTTAGCCAGCTTATCTCTATAGCTGGTAACATAGGAGCATTCAGGCCCCTGACATTTCTCTATCTTGAGCCTTATCTTCCTATCGACTTTGTAGTTTTTGTCCTCGACGGCTTTCTGCTTATACCGACTATACCATACACATTTTGTTGACCAATCTTTGTACACCATGATAGTGACGAAGTCGTCTACCAAATCACAGTGAATAGTGGTCGCCGTAATCTGCCATTTGGCAGGTTGCAATTTTGTCTTGGCCCTAGGCATTATTATTTCCCTTCTTTTCCCTCTCTTTTTCTCCCGTTTCCACTTGTTTCAACTGCTCAATCTCAGATTCCATTTCCCTGATCCGGTGTTGCATCTCTGCCATTTTCTCGGCCATGCGTATTACCACTTCCACTCCGGCCAGATTAATCCCCAGGTCGCCCATCAAGTTTTTAATGTGTCGCAGGCGTTCAATATCGGATTCCGAGTAGTAGCGAATGTTACCTTTGGAACGATAGGGTTGTACCAGACCAATGCTTTCATAATATCGTAAAGTGTACGTCTCAATGCCGACTATTCGAGCCGCCACACTTATCACATATCTAGGTTCTACATCCGTCGAATTCATTCTATCTTATCACCTCAACAATACCGTGACAATACCTAATTGGGACGATAGTTTCTTAATTGCTCGAAAAGCTGCCTCTCCTGTGGCGTCAATCTTGTCGGCAGCAGCACCTTTACTTTAGCAAATAAATCACCTCGGGATGAATCGTTCAGGTGCGGCATACCCTGTCCCGCCAGCCGAAACACCTTCCCATTTTGGGTTTCCGTCGGCACCTTTAAAGCCACCTTTCCCTTCAATGTCGGGACTGCCACCTCGCCGCCAAGCATGGCGGTTACTAGAGGTATCGCCACCTCGGTATGGAGGTCGTCACCTTTGCGCTCAAAGAATTGATGTGGCAGCACCCTAACTACCAGATAGAGGTCACCCTTAGACCCGCCGTAGCCCTGGCTTCCTTGACCGGCAATCCGCACCTTAGAGCCATCTCCGACCCCGGCTGGAATTTTGACTTCAAGCCGCTTGGGTTTCAACAATCTGCCGGAACCTCCGCAGGTGGAACAGCGTGCCCTCCCCACCCTACCGGTACCTCCACAGGTCGTGCAAGGTTCCTCAGCCTGAAGCTGAATAACACGCTTTGTACCCTGATAAGCTTCTTCCAGAGTTACGTCTACAGGATGCTCTATGCTTCTAGGCCTTGCGGCTCGGCGAGCTGGACCTGACCCGGTGCCAAAGCCCTGAAAAGCACCACTGAATATGTCCCCTAAATCACCTAAGTCACCAAAATCAAAGGTTGTGTAGGCCCCACCTTTGCCGAAATCCGATTGAGCCCCCTGGCCAGCTTTGGCAAACTGCTCAGCATATTGCCATTGGTCGCCAAATCGGTCATACTTCTTTCGCTTTTCCGGGTCAGAAAGTACTTCATGCGCTTCGTTTATCTCTTTAAACCTTGTTTCGGCCGATTTGTCCCCGGGATTAACATCAGGATGGTATTTCCGGGCAAGCCGACGATAAGCCTGCTTTATCTCCTTTTCAGTGGCACTACGGCTCACGCCTAAAATCGCATAGTAATCTTTAGTCGCCATAACCTTCACCTTCGACTTTTCGCTATATTATAATAACATTTATAAGTTTTATCAAGTAATTGTTATATATTTCTTAATAATATTTTGTTAAGTATATCTTAAATATAATGAGAGTGGAGCACGAATTACAAAAGGGTTATAGGCTGTGAACATTGTAAGATGAGAGCCGCTGATATAGGTGGTGAGCTTGAGAGATGAGATATCACTCTTCAGTAACTAAAAGCTGAAGTTGTATTTTTAAGTTCTGCCCACTGATTGCCAAATTTCAAGTAGCTGTTCAACTATACGAGCTGTAGCCCCCCATATCACTCTCCCCTCGTATTCATAGGAGTAGTTAACAAAAGTCTGATTGCCAAAAGTATAGCGTTCTTCTTTTCTGCTAGCCTTATGCAACAATGTTGAGACAGATATACTGAAAATTTCTTCGATCTCGTAAGGACTCAAGGTGAATTTATAAGGATAAGGAATAAAAGCTACGAACGGTGAGATATTAAAACCGGATGTCGTCGTCGGAGTATCGTCTAGCTCTCCCACAATTTCCGCATCCTTAGCTTCCAGCCCAATCTCTTCCCAGCTCTCCCTCATAGCTGTATCCAGAAGCGTAGTATCAGTCTTGCTTCGCGCTCCTCCGGGAAACGATATCTGACCTTTATGATGCGGCACCTGGTCGCTCCGATGGGTAAAAAGGATATGATATTCTCCGTCTTTAGAGAAAATTGGAATAAGGACTGCGGCTTCAGTCAGCCCGCCGCTGCTTAATCCAATTCTATGCCGGGTAGCCAAAGCCTGTCTGAGCTTCTCTTTCATTCTGATTCAACAAAAATCATACATCACCCTCATTTACAACACAAACCGCAGAACCTCATGGCATCATATTTAAAATTTGCTAAAATGCCGAGCCGTCAGTTATACTGAAATGTTGAGGTTGGTTTTGTTATGCCCAACAATCGAGACTATTACAAGATACTTGGAGTTCCGAGAAACGCCAGTGATGAGGAAATCAAAAAGGCTTTCCGTAAGTTAGCCTTCAAATATCATCCCGACCACAACAGCCAGCCGGATGCCGAAGAAAAATTCAAAGAGATAAACGAGGCCTATGAAGTCCTCTCCAATGCCGAAAAGCGTGCCTCCTATGACCGCTATGGCCGCGTAGCGACCGCAGATTCGCTCGGTTTCGAAGATATTGGTTTTGGTGGCTTGGGTGACATATTCGATGCTTTCTTCGGTTCTACTACCACCAGAGCCCAACGCCGTTCCCCTCAAAAAGGGGCTGACCTGCGAGCTAATTTAACTCTTTCTTTCGAAGAAGCTGTGTTCGGAGCAGATAGAGAATTCGAAGTCTTACGTATCGAAAACTGTTCTACATGTCACGGTGTCGGCAGCCAGCCCGGAACAAATCCGCAAAAATGCCCGAGTTGCAACGGCAATGGCGAAGTTCGCCGAATTCAACAAAGCCTTTTCGGGCGTTTTGTTCATGCTGCCACCTGCCCACATTGTAAAGGAGAAGGCACGCTTATTAACAACCCTTGCCGCCAGTGCAAAGGTAGCGGCAAGGAAAGGGTAAAACGAAAGCTCACGGCAACCGTTCCACCGGGGATAGACGAAAGCTATCAGATGCGCCTCAGCAATGAAGGCGATGCCGGTAAATATGGTGGCTCTCCAGGCGATATCTACATCAACTTCTCTGTGAAGCCTCATAAATTCTTTGTCCGCAAAGACTTTGACATCTTCTATGAGTTGCCCATCAATTTCGCTCAAGCTGCCCTGGGAGATAACATAGAAGTGCCGACCCTGGACGGCAAGGTGGCTGTTAAGATACCGCCGGGAACTCAGAATAGAAAGACGTTCCGCGTCAAAGGCAAAGGCGTACCCCGCCTTCGTGGCAGAGGTAAGGGAGACCAGCTGGTCGTGGTCCGGATAATAACGCCACAATCTATAGACGCCAAGCAGCGCCGCCTTCTTGAAGAATTGGCCAAAACCTTACCAACAGCTAAAACACCTGAAGGTGAAGACCAGGAAATCGTCCAATAGGTGGGAAATACACCTGTTAGACTCAGGCAATTGATTCAGGCTTCAGCCCGTTCTTGAAACGCGTCGATATCTCAGCCGGCGGCAGAGACTCGAATAATACGCTATACACCAGATTCACAATCGGCGCTTCTAGGTTCACTCTGCTCGCCAATCGGTGAGCCGCTATAGCAGTATCAACGCCCTCAGCAACCTGTGACATAGAGCTAATTATGTCACTTAAAGACCGTCCCTTGCCCAATTCATAGCCTACATAGTGATTACGACTCAATGGGCTGTTACCGGTAGCTATAAGGTCCCCCAGACCAGCCAGTCCGTAAAAAGTGTCTGGTTTAGCTCCCAAGGCTATTCCCAGTGAAACAACATCTTTCCAGCCTAAAGTTATAAATGCAGCTTTAGCGTTGTTGCCCAGGTCTAAACCATCCATAATTCCAGCCCCCAGGGCGATCACGTTCTTCAGGGCACCGCATAGCTCGACGCCGATAATATCATCGCTGATAAAAACGGTAAAATCCGGTGAATCCAGCAGTCCCTGCACCTTTCTGGCAACCTCTACATCTCGGCCGGCTATTATTGACGTGGCCGGTAAGCCCTGCTTAATCTCGGTAGAAAGATTCGGTCCGGATAGAGCACATATCCTGTCTGGAGAAACAGAGCTAACCTCATCTGCTATCACCTCTGTCATCCTTTTACCGGTTTCTGCTTCCAGCCCCTTAGCTGCGCTCACTAATATTACAGAGGCATTTAAATGAGGATTGCTTAGCCTCAAATTCTGCCTCATGCGTTGAGCCGGCACAGCACAGATAACAAACTCAGCAGCTCCCAATGCTTCTTCAATATTGCCGGTAAAGGAAAGGCGACGGCTGGAATCCCCTTCCAATAAGCCCTCTTTTCTCAGCTCGTTGGCTCTGGACTCAGTCCGTGCCCAAACGCTGACCATCGCCCCTTTAACTGCCAACAAACTCGCCAGCGTCTTGCCCCAGGTAGTAGCACCGATAACAGCGACTTTGGACATAGTAATTACTCCTTAAAAAGGCAAAGGGATGTTTCACGCGGATTCGAAGCAGTAAATCACAGGACTATCTTATTAGGGCCCTGGTCCATCCGACTCTCGGTTCCAGTCTGCAATTTGCTTATATTGCTCCGATGTTGATAGACAATCAAGGCGGCAGCCAATACGCTGTAGATTAAATAGACGGGGGGAGATGCATTAGTTATCGTCATTATGATAAACAGGCATAGTATACTCAATGAGCCGAGTATGGAACCCAGGGACATGTATTTACTCAGTAAAACCGTAATTATCAAAATCAGGCCGCCGAAGAGACCGACCACCGGCCAAATAGCGAACCAGCTGCCATAATAAACAGCTGCACCTTTACCACCACGGAACTTGATATATACTGACCAGTTATGTCCCACCATCACCATCAACGCGGTAATGACCTGCCCCCATCGCCAATCAAGAGTAAAGCCGGCTATCTGCAATATGCTGTCACCTATGATAAACCTGGCCAATATCACCGGCACAATTGCCTTGGCCAGGTCGAGAGCCATGGTAATAGCTCCCGCCTTGAATCCTATGACACGCAGCACGTTGGTACCGCCAATATTGCCGCTGCCGCGTTTGGAAATATCAATTCCTGCCATGCGTTTACCAATTATCAAGGCAACCGGTATGGCACCAATAAAATAACCAATCAGCGCCACAAGAATGAATTTAGCCACTATCATGCATTCTCACCCCACTTTTTGAAGCCTTCTCGATGGTGCCCTCCTGAAAAGGAGCCGCACCGAGGTGCCGGAAAATCCAAAGGTTTGCCGGAGTTTGTTCTCTAGATATCGCTGATAGGAAAAGTGCACCAGCTCCGGGTCATTAACCAGAAGAGTAAAACTGGGCGGCCTGGTTCCGGCCTGGTAGGCACGGATGACTTCGAGTTGCTTCAAGCCTTTTCGGGGCCGCGTATGGGCCATAACCGCCTGCTTAATAAACTTATCTACTACCGGGTCAGACAATTGCTTTTGCCCTTCTCGCCACACCTCCAGAGCCTTGGGTATTACCTCATCTACCCCACGCTTAAATTTAGCCGAAACGTAAAGAACGGGTGCGTGAGACATAAACTTCAGCCGTTGCTGAATTTGTCCAACGTATAATTCTTTAGGCTGCTCAGAAGCAAGGTCCCACTTATTAATCACCAGTACCATACCTTTGCCCGACTGCTTGATATAGCCGGCAATATGCACGTCCTGTGCCGTAATGAATTCGGTGGCATCTGTAACTAACAGGGCGACATCGCAACGGTTAATGGCACGTAAAGCCCGAATCAAGCTGTAATATTCTACCCCAGTACATACGCGTCCACGCCGCCTTATGCCGGCAGTATCTATCAACAGCAGTTCTTGCCCTCGGAAATTGAAAACAGTATCTACAGCATCCCGGGTTGTGCCCGGTATTTGATCCACGATGGCTCTCGCCTCGCCAACAATAGCATTTAACAACATCGATTTACCTACATTGGGCCGGCCGACAATAGCCAATTTGGGTTTGTCCGAATCAACAAGGCTCTCAGAGACCTCGGGAAGAAGAGGAGTTATCAATTGCCAGAGCTCGTTTATACCCCGATTGTGCTGAGCACTAATAGCTAGTGGAGTACCAACACCTAATTGATAAAAATCACTTATCTGGCTCTCCAACCTGACGTTATCCGCCTTATTAGCCACTAAAACGACCGGCTTATGGCAGATTCTAAGCAGGTCAGCTATCTCGCAGTCGGCGGCAATCACTCCATCGCGAACGTCAACCATAAAAATAATAACATCAGCTTCGGCTATGGCTGCCTCGGCTTGTTCTTTTACTTTCTGAGCCAGCGAAGAGCCCGGCCTCAACTCTAACCCGCCGGTATCAATCAAAGTCACCTCATGCCCCTGCCGGGAAACATCGGCAAAGACGCGGTCACGCGTCGTCCCCGGCAGGTCTTCGACGACAGCTACCGACTCGCCTGCCAGACGATTAAACAGCGTCGACTTTCCGACATTGGCTCGACCAACTATGGCTACAAAAGGTTTCATATGGTTTCACTCTTGGACTAACGGTTATAATAAAGGATACCACTTGCTAGCGGGTGCGTCCAACTGTGCCAAACATCTCAACTAGCAATGCTTTTTGTAGGTGGAGCCTGTTTTCTGCCTGGTCAAAGACTACTGAGCGCGGACTATCCAGAATCCCAGCAGCAACCTCCTCCCCGTGATGAGCTGGCAGAGGATGCATGAATATAGCATCCGTCCTGGCTAAAGACAATAATCGGGCATCAACCTGATAACGAGCAAAGGCTTTGCGGCGTATGGCAGCCTCAACTTCTTGCCCCATGCTTGTCCACACATCTGTATAAACAACATCAGCATCCTTAACCGCCTGATCGGGCTTATCAGTTAATAAAATCTGGCTGCCGCTGTGAGCGGCTAGGCCTTTGGCCGTCTGCCATATCTCGTCCTTGACCGCATAACCGGGCGGAGAAGCAATGCGGAAGTTAATTCCAACCTGTGCAGCCGCCAGAAGCAAACTGTTAGCTACGTTATTACCATCGCCAACAAAAGCCAGTGTTAAGCCCTTAAGCTTCCCCTTTTTCTCCTGAATAGTCACTATATCAGCTAAAGCCTGGCAAGGATGTTCCAAATCTGAAAGAGCGTTAATCACGGGCACAGTCGAGTGGCTCGCCAGCGCCTGCAGAGTCTGGTGAGCAAAGGTACGAGCTATGATGCCATGTACGTAGCGGCTAAGCACCCGGGCTACATCAGAGGCTGGCTCTCGCTTGCCCAGGCCCACCTCTTCGGGCGATAAGTAAAAACAATAGCCGCCCAACTGATGTATTGCCACTTCAAAACTAACTCGAGTCCGCAAAGATGATTTCTCGAACAAAAGAACCAGTATCTTGCCGGACAACGACTGCGGCGTTGGTCCGCGTTTGATTTTCAAGGCTTGAGCGATTACTTTCTCGACCTCGCCAGCGCTCAAATCGGCTACGGAAAGCAGGTCTTTTTTCTTCACTTTTAAGCTACCTTTCCAAGGTGAGCAAATAGTATACCACGGCTGTCAACCTATTATATAATGAGATAGAGTGTTATCTAATCGGGCTTTTCTTTGGAGGAGAGAACCGCCCCAAACGCATGTAGCCACGAGGCTTTAGCCTCGTGGTCACGACCCTAAGTGGTCGTGGCTACATTGGTTGGTACATAACCTGTGCCAGATTACAAACACGGAGTTGTCGGTAAAGATGACTAGATATTCCGGTTCAGAAAATGGTTAAAGAAAAACCATTGCTCTTGCTCTTCGATGGAAATGCTCTGGTTCATCGGGCTTTCCATGCTATCCCTCCGCTAACAATATCCAAGACCGGGGAGATGGTCAATGCCGTCCAGGGCTTCGCCAGCACCTTGCTCAAGGTGCTGAATGAAATCAAGCCAACCCACTGGGCTATTGCCTTCGACCGTCCCGGACCGACCTTCAGACACGAAAAATTCGAGGATTACAAGGCTCAGCGCCCCAAAGCCCCCGAAGAGCTTATCAGCCAGATACAGCGAGTTCATCAACTTGTAGATGCCTTCCATATTCCCACCTTCGAAATCGACGGCTACGAGGCTGATGACGTTCTAGGTACTCTGAGCCGACAGGCTACCCAGCGAAACGTAGACACCCTGATCGTTACCGGCGACAATGATATGCTCCAGCTTGTCTCACCCAGCACCAAAGTAATGTCGCCCAGGCGAAGCTTCAGCGATACGGTAATCTACGATGAGTCAGGTGTCGAGCAGAAATACGGCATATCTCCCAGCCAACTCACCGACTTCAAAGCTCTCACCGGCGACCCTTCTGATAACATCCCCGGTATCCCCGGCATCGGCGACAAGACAGCCGCCAAGTTACTGCGCCAATTCGGCAGCCTCGAGGGCATCTACGACCATATTGACGAAATAACACCTGAGAAGTTACAGACTTCGCTGCGCGACTATAAAGACCGAGTTCTTCGAAACAAGGAGCTGGCAACACTTGTTACCGATGTGCCCATAACCTTGAATCTGGATGCTTGCCAGGTCACCACTTACGACAGAAATCAAGTGGTCGAACTCTTCCGCGAACTGGGATTCGTCCAATTGCTATCCAGACTGCCCGAGGAAATTGAGAAGGCACCAACTGAGGTCTCCGGTAAACCAACCTATAGCAAGGACTACCACATAATTAGCACCGACCGTGATTTGGATAAGCTTATTATCCAGTTGCAAGCCGCCAAAGAATTCGCTGTTGACCTGGAGACTTCGGCTAAAGAAGTTATGGCTTGTGAGCTAGTCGGCATCTCACTATCATCAACGCCTGGTGAAGCCTACTACATACCGTTGGGACATCGTGGGCTGAGCCAGATATCCCAGCTGCCATTGTCTCAAGTCATTGCCAGGCTTAAGCCGGTGCTTGAAGACGCCAAAATCCCCAAAATAGCTCAGAATGGCAAATTCGATATGACGGTACTCGCTGAATACGGCATAAAGCTTCAGAATTTAAACTTCGATACCATGCTCGCCGCCTATCTGCTGGGCGAAAAATCCATCGGGCTCAAAGCGCTGGCTTTCAATAAACTCGGAGTCGAGATGACGCCCATCACCGACTTAATCGGCAAAGGAGCCAAGCAGCTCTCTATGGCCATGGTAACAACAGAACAGGTTGCCGACTATGCCTGCGCTGATGCCGATATTACTCTAAGGCTTAAGAGCGTGCTCGACAGCGAACTACGAGAAGAGGGATTATGGCAACTTTTCAGCGAAGTGGAGATGCCTTTAGTCCCGGTGCTGGTAGCCATGGAAAGAAATGGTGTGGCCGTAGATGTAGAACTGCTCCGAGATATGTCTCACAGCCTGGGGAAGGAGATGCTCAGACTGGAAGCAGAGGTTTACAACAGTCTCGGCTATAGATTCAACATAAACTCGTCACAGCAGTTGTCCAGAATCCTCTATGAAGAGCTGAAGCTTCCCAAGCCGCGCAAAACAAAAAGTGGCTATTCCACCGAAGCCTCGGCGCTCGAGGAACTAAAGGGCACTCACCCCATAATTGAACTTGTCCTGCAATACCGCCAGCTAGCCAAGTTGAAGTCGACCTACACCGATGCCTTCTGCGCGCTGGTCAACCCCAAAACGGGCAGGCTGCATACCAGCTTCAACCAGACAGGCACAACTACCGGCCGGCTTTCCTCCAGCGAGCCGAACATGCAGAACATCCCGATAAGAAGCGAGCTGGGTGGCAAAATAAGACAAGCTATCATCGCCGAGCCGGGGTGGCAACTTCTATCCGTCGATTACTCTCAAATCGACCTCAGGGCGTTAGCCCACATCTCACAGGACCCGGAGCTTATAGCCACCTTCCTCAGAGACGAGGATGTTCATGCCGCCACTGCTTCCCGCATCTTCAACGTCTCTCCAGACAAGGTGACTTCAGAGATGCGCCGAGTAGCTAAAACGGTCAACTTCGGCATTATTTACGGCATGAGCGACTACGGCCTGGAGCAGGCTACCAGTTTCAGCCGGGAGGAAGCTTCCCAATTCATAACTGCCTATTTCGAGAAATACCCCGGGGTCAAAGACTATATCGAAGCCACCAAGAGCCAGGCCAGAGAGCGAGGGTATGTGCAGACGGTGTTAGGCAGACGGCGCTACATACCTGAAATTAACTCACCAAACCGGCAGGTCAGAGAAGCTGCTGAGCGAATGGCAATAAACATGCCGGTGCATGGCACATCAGCCGATATCATCAAAATCGCTATGGTCAACCTACATCGCGAGATGGAAAAGTTGAACCTGCGGAGCAAAATGACTCTTCAAGTTCACGACGAGCTTGTCTTCGAAGTGCCTCCTGAGGAAATAGACCAGATGAAAGAGCTGGTGTCCAGAATAATGCCTCAAGCCTTGAAGCTCAGCGTGCCGCTAAAGATAGACATCAAGCTGGGCAAAAACTGGGCCGAGATGGAATAGCATTCCACCGCAAAAAGGAGATGGAGGGCTTTATAGCCAATAGCGCCAGTGCTAGGATTCAAGAAAGTAGAACTGATTAGGCGAACTCAAGGTTTGTATATGCTGCTGTTAGGTGCAATGCCTTTGGAAGTAAGTAATGAAAGAAGTTATATCAGAGGTTATATCATAGAAATACTTTAGGGGGTTTAAGAGATGTCTAAATCTATTTCAAATGCCACAAAGCTATCTCAAGTGTTTATCGAGTATTGCAAAGAGAAAAAGTACCAGGTCAAACCTTCCGAAGATAACAACAATGATTGGCGTTTAGAAATATCTAACATTCGGGAAAGGACTATAGTGACTATATATCATACTGGCAGCATCGTACTGGGAGGCCCACATAACAGCTTGAAAGAGGAGTTTAAAAATCTGGAACGAGAAATTGAGACTAACCCGCAGTCTTTTCTTGAACATAAGATACCGGAAATTAAAGCATGTGCAACAAGATATGACATTATGCTACCTGAACTCAGAACGAAAATAAAAGAATCTTTAAATACGCTTGAGACAACAGTGGAAATTACTGAAAGTCCAAGCTCTGCTATCGAATATAGAGCTAAAATCACCAGAAATAATTCCTCTTTAACCTTGACACAGTACGATAATGGTACTTTATTACTTCAAGGTAAAATGGATAAACTTTTTAATGATAACTGTGACCTGATCGAAAAGATTGCCAGCCCGTCAGATAAAGAAGTAATAGCCAGATTTATATCAAGCGATGAAAAGAATTTGAAGCTTTTTGCAGCTAAATATACTCCTCAACTCATAGAGTTGGCTGAGAATAGTGTAAAAACCAAAATAGGAGATGTCTATGCCTATCTTGAATCTTACGACCAGAAATGGTTTGTAGCTTCAGAATGCCTTTGCTTAACTAAAATTCCTCTACCTGAGTTTTCCCCTCTAGTAATGCCTGCTTCTAAAGCTTTTGAAGGATTTGCAAAAAAACTTCTTGTTAATATAGGTCTTTTCAAAGCAGATTATCCCAAGACCAAAGATGCCAATTTTTCCGCTCTGTATGATAAAAAAAATTCAAAAAGAAAGTCTATTTGTGATGAAGAAAAGCATGCAGACACAATGCTCGAAAAAATTGGTGTATGTGTCAAGACGAACAGAAACTTTATGATGCACAGCGACGAAAGCAAAATTACCAAAGTTGATTCCCCAGAAGAGGCAGAGGAAAAGGTCAACACCATATTTAAAGATACAAAAGAAATATTTGACTATTTCAACGACCTTTTCAATTTACTCCCAAAGTAAGGAATGAATGACATGAAGCAGGGCGACAGACTTCTAGAAATATATGAACATATAAAATCGATTCTGGCAGTCGATAATATCAATATTTCAGATTATCAATTGATCGATTATGGTTTGCAGTTTACCGTATCTATTCTTGACTGGTCAGGAGTAATTAGAATCTATCAGAACAAAAAAGGTGCCTTGAAAATTGATTATTCACAACTTAAAGGTGGAGCAAATGCTATAAAAATCCAAACCTTGATAGAGGGAAAAGGAATATCATTTGATTCAAATAAGAAGGGTGTTGAATTAGGATTTCCCATAATTGGTACAGATGAATCTGGTAAGGGCGATTATTTCGGTCCCTTGGTTAGTGCTGGTGTCTATGTAGATGAGCAATCTGCGAAAGCTCTGATCGCATGTGGCGTCAAGGATAGCAAAGAACTTAGTGATAGTAAGAACTTAGAACTTGCTCAAGAGGTAGCCAAAATATGTAAAGGGCGTTTTGCGATTATCGAAATATCTCCAGAGAAATATAATGACTTATACGAACAATTTAAAAAGGAAAAGAAAAATTTAAATACATTACTCGCCTGGGGGCATGCAAAAGCAATAGAAGAGATTCTTTCTAAGGTAGATTGTAAAGTTGCAATCGCTGACCAATTTGCAGATGAGAGTTTTATCCTTGGGAAACTTCAGGAAAAAGGTAAAAGGATTAGACTAATACAAGTGCATAAAGCGGAACAGCATATAGCTGTGGCAGCGGCATCGATTCTATCGCGAGCAAGATTCTTAGAAAAACTCTCAAGACTATCGGATGAATATAAAATTGGCTTGCCTAAAGGTTCATCGCGGACAGTTATAGAAAATGCAAAGAAATTTGTTGATATGTACGGGAAAGAGTCACTTAGAAAGGTAGCAAAACTGCATTTTAAGACAACAAGTGAGGTTTTCAAAAAATAGTTAAGTTATAGAATATGATTGATTTAACAGAACAGAAACAAAAGGCTAATGAATTCAGGAAAGCAGGGAATCACAAAGAAGCTCTTCTAATCTATAGAAATTTATGGGAAGAACCAGGGGACAAGTTTGACGGTGCGGGCCTTCTTCATTGTCTCAGGAAGCTAGAATTATTTGATGAGGCAATTGTTCTTGCTGATGAACTGATTGTCAAATATCCTGGCTTCGATTGGTGTCGAAATGAAGTTATATGGACTTACATCCAAGGGATACTTGATAAATTCAATGAAGAAGAACCTCTTGAAAAGGTAGTAGAGATAGCCAAAAGAATAATGAGTTTGAACCCTGACGGTTTAGCTGCAAAGATGATAGTTTTTAAGGTGTTAAAATCAGCCAAGTCTTCTAATCATTGGGAGACTGTTAATGAATGGGTGGTTAAAATTGATCCGGGTTCTCTTAGTACGAAATCTATGACAGATGATTCGGGTAGGGAAGGATGGAGTGACCAATCCCTCTGGTATAACTACCGTATAAATGGACTTATTGAAAAAGGAGATGCAAAAGAAGCAATAAATACAGTCGATGAAATTTTAGTACGATTTCCCAAACAACAAAAGTTCTTCCTGCGACTTAAGGCCTTAGCAAACCATCTTCTTGGCAACCTTCCTGAATCAGAAAAGATTTATCAAAATCTATGTAGTGGTTATAAGCCTGACTGGTGGATGCTTTATGAGTATGCAAAAGTAGTTAGAGATATAGGCCGCAGAGAAGACGCTTTAAAACTAATGTACCAAGCTGCTAGTGGTCATTTGAAACTTGAATCTATGGTATCACTATTTGTAGATATCGGAATGCTCTGTAAGGAACTGGGGAAATACAAGGAAGCAAGAGCCCACCTTGTCCTATGCAAATACGTTAGAGATGAAAAAGGATGGACTGTACCTGAGTCTATAATAAATACTGTTAATGATTTAAATAAAATCATTGGTAATAAGGAGCCATCCTCTCTGAAAGAAGCACTGAGTATTTGCCGAACTGAGTGGAGCAAACTAGTGGGTGAAGAGAACGACTTAAAGAACTTGTCATATAAGAAACGCAAAGTAAGAAAGGGACTTGTTGGTAAAGTAAGTTTAGGTCGGAGCGACCATCCATTCTGTTTTATTATTGCGAAAGATGAGCAATCATTTTTCTGTTATAAGTCAGATTTGCCACCTGATATAATAGATGAAGATGAAGTTACTTTTGATGCAATTCCATCTTTTGATAAAAAAAAGAATAAAGAATCATGGAAGGCCTCAAATATTCACCAGCTCATATAACACAGCATAAGAAGTTCGTGCCTTCGGCACTCGCCCAAATTCCGCTTCGCAAAGCTCTTTTACTGGTAGAACCGTTATCGCTTGTTAGTATTGGCAGCGCAAGCATTATCGGCGGGTGAAAACCATGCCTGAACTTCCCGAAGTCAAAATCACGAATTTCTTCTTACAATCTCTCTCGCAGCTCTTTGGCTGCTTTGGTGAGCGCAGGGTCGGTGGATATTTCAATACACTTATCCAAATCAGCTTTTGCCTGGGTCTTATCGCCCTTCTTGTTATAGGCGTAACCCCTATTAAAATATGCCTTGGCTAGCTTTGGGTCTAATTCAATAGCCTTGGTGAAGTCAGATATAGCCTGGTCGAACTCTCCTTTATCACGATACATGAGGCCACGGTTATCATAAGCCACTGCCAGCTTCGGGTCTAATTCGATAGCTTTACTATAATCAGCTATGGCTCCGTCAAATTGCATCTGACCGGCATAAGCCTGCCCCCTGTTGTTGTAAACCATGGCAAACTTTGGGTTAAGCACAATAGCCTTGTCATAATCAGCTACAGCTGTTTGAAATTGCCCTCTCTCAAGGTATACGTTACCACGATTGTAATGTAACTCGGCATTTGTTGGTTCCAGCTCAATCGCTGTGTCAAAGTCGGCTATGGCTTCATCGAACTGACCTTTCGTCTGATAGACAAGCCCACGGCCGTTATAGCCGCCAGCAAGCTGTGGGTCAAGCTCGACCGCCTTACTGTATTCCATAGCGGCTTCATCGTACTGCCCCTGCTTAAAATATGCATTACCTTTGTTGACATGTTCTTGAGCCGGACTGGCGCAGCCCGTTATTACCAGCGTAGTAGCCAGCACCATGCAAGTAGCCAGCATAAGTAGTCCTCTGTTTTTCATCTTGCTTTCCGCTAAATTAGAATATGCGGTTAATTTTAATCCAAGATTATACCCAGCAAATGTTTAACACACAAGCACTTTAAGCTAAAATACGAGTGCATGCCAACCGCAATTCGTTTAAAGGTGGTTATCAAACATTGCCTGAGTTACCTGAAGTGGAGACCATAAAGAACGAGCTTTCTGCTCATATAATCGGCCGGCGATTCACCGATATCATCGTCTGCGATGCCAAGCCGGTGAAACAACCTTCAGTCGAGGAATTTCGCAGCGGACTGATAGGGCAAAGCATAAACGACCTCGAGCGCCGCGGTAAATATCTCATTTTCCGCCTTTCCGGCGATAACGTGCTGGTTATCCACCTCAAAATGACCGGGGCTCTACTGCTGAATCCAAAGCAACTTGACGGCTACGCTAGAGTTATCTTTCATCTTGACAACGGCAGCCAGCTTGTCTTTATCGACCGCAGGCGGCTGGGAGCGCTGTGGCTACTGGAAAATGAACAGTCCGTTATCGGCAAGCTGGGACCGGAACCGCTAGCCCCGAGTTTTACCGCCGAAACTCTGGCTGAACGGCTGCACAAACGGCAGGCACCGATAAAAGCTGTTCTTCTCGACCAGGCTTTCCTCGCCGGCATAGGCAATATGTATGCCGATGAAGCCCTATTCGCCGCCAGAATCCATCCGTTAAGACAAGCAAACAGCCTGTCAGCTCAAGAAATCAGGAACCTGCACCAAACAATTATCGATGTCCTGCGGTCAGCCATTGACAGCAAAGGTGCCAGCGTTGATACTTACAAACGGCCTGATGGACGATTGGGCACGGCACATGATAACTTTCACATGGCTCACCGCGGCGGCAAGCCATGCCCTGTGTGCGGCACTCCCATCCAGCGCCTGGCCATCAGAAACCGCGGCAGCTACTTCTGCCCCAGCTGCCAGAAACCATAGACAATATATGGTATAATGCAAAACTTGTCATCGATAACCGGGCAAATCAAAACGTTCTTCAGGAGAAAGGAGGCATAGGTTATGGAGAAGCGACGCCCAACTAGAATATTACGGAAACCTAGGAAAGAGTATAGTAGGAACGAGTTAGAGAGGCATGGAGCAAGCTTTATGTTACCACCAGAAGCCCAGGAGAAACTGTGGTTTGGCCACAAACCTTGGAAGGTACTAGTTGGTGGTGGTCTTCTAGCCGTTTTGCTCTTTGCGCCGCTGTTCACAGAAACAGAAACGGTAGAACAAAAAGAAACGGTATATGAGCCAGTGGCAACGGAGATGCCACCGCCAGTAGCTGGAGAGAAAACTATTAAGGTCTACCAAGGATACATGATCGATATAAATGGCACTCAGACACCTATTGATGCAGTCAGTGGAATAGTGAACAAGAGTAAAGCGATTGGGCCACCGGCGTGGGGGGGAACAAAAACCTGGGTTATCACCTTGACCGACATTGACAACATACAGACTATGTACAGGGATATAGTCAGAGAAGATTTGACACCCACGGGAACGCTTAGGGTCCTAACCGATGACGCAGGAACCAAATTATTGACTCCAAGTACCAAAATGGTTCCTAGGGAGGTGACCAAAGAGAAAGAGCTTAAATATCGCGTCAATTTTATACAGTGGATATTCTAATCCGGTTGCGAGTCCGTGCCCACACCCTATTAACTTTACTTACTGAACCAGAGTCATATTGACCGTCTGGCTGCAGACGTGTAAAAAATAGGAATTCTCCAAAATGACCACAGAATCTCTAGCTCAAAGTATTGACAAACTTAATAAAGCTGGTTATATTGAATGCACTACTGATAATTATCTGGGAAAGGAGGCATAAGTTATGGCGAGGAGACGCCCACGCCCAACGAGTAGAAGCTCAGCTAAAACCAGGATGTATAATCCAACAAAAGTAGTGCGGAGAAGAGTAGAGCCTGATTGGGATGAGCTTGATTTGAAAGAAGCTGATGCGGAAGAAGCCAGGGGGATGATGTTGTTTGGCCTCAAGGCTTGGCAGGTAATAGGTGGCGGTGCACTTCTAGCCTTTTTGCTCTTTGCGCCGCTGTGCACAGTAACAGAAACGGTAGCAGAAACTCAAACCATAATGGTGCCGGGGCCAACAAAGGAGCTGCCACCGGCAGCACCTGGACAGAAAACTATTAAGGTCTACCAAGGATACATGCTCGATATAAATGGCACTACGACACCTGTTGACGCAGTCAATGGAATAGTGACCAAGAGCAAAGCGATTGGGCCACCGCAGTGGGGAACAAAAACCTGGGTTATCACCTTGACCGACATTGACAACACGGTGACTATATACAGGGATATAGTTACCGAAGATTTGACACCCACGGGAACGATTAGGGTGGATAACACAGGAGCCCAAGTATACACTCCAACTTCCGAACTGGTTCCTAAGGAGGTGACCACACAGAAAGAGGTTAAATCTCGCGTCAATTTCATGCAGTATCTATTGGAATTCGGTTGCCAAGCCTATCGTGTAGAAAGGTAAGGTCTTGACAAGTGTAATGAATTCGGTTTATATTTAATTCAGCATTGCTAATTATCAGGAAAAGGAGATATGGGCTATGGCCAAAGCGAAACTACCCAAAACTCAAGTAAGAAACCAGCCAACCGGGGTGAGACAACCCAAGACACGACTAAGAGCACAGCCGCCAACCAGGGTAATCAGGAGAACGGTCGTAGTGAGGGAAAAACCTGAAGGGGCAAAATGGTTTGGGGCAAGTCCTTGGATAGTAATAGTCGGCGTTATTGGAGTGCTGCTTCTGCTCTTTCTGCCGCTGTTTTCAGCAACAAAAACAGTACAAAAAACTGAGACGGTAATGGTCCCGGTGCAAAAAGAGAGACAAGAACAGGTGACACAAGATGAAACCATTAAAGTCTACCAAGGCTATTTAGCGGAAAAATCGACACAGGTAGCGCGCTCGGGCTACACAATTGAGTATGACTACTGGGGCGACCCCTATTATGTCCCCTATACTTATTACGAAACGGTGAAGGGAAATGAGACACCTATTGACGCGGTCGCTGAAATTGTAGAAATGCAACAATCGGCGGGGCCGAACGACACCTGGGTTGTCACCCTGACAGCCCATGACGGGACACAGGTCGTGTATAGGGATATAGCCAAAGATGGTGTTGGGTTGACTAAGACCGGGAAAGCTACGGTCAAGGTCACTAAAACTGTATCCGTACCATATACTGAGCAGGAACCTCAGCAAGTAACCAAAAATGAGGACATCAAAGTTCGCGTTAATCTGATAAAACTGATATCTGGAAACTATTAGGCTCATCCCAATATTGACTTATGGTATGGCCTGAAAATAGGGGCGCCACCGTCCTCCCCATAACTGCCACGGCCAATAGCTCAAAGAACACGTTGGTCTTCAATCTAAGCCCTTGCCAGTGTACAAGGTAACAGCCTCTACAGAAGCTGCACCGCAATCTTCGAGTTTACTCAATTTTGCCGCGGAAGCTTTGAAAGCCCCAATCGCAAACAAGCGAAATCAGAAACCTTTGCAGGCTATCTGGTTTTCACACACAAAACACAGTTTCTTTTCTACAGCCCGCTTCGTATTATCCAAATAACGACATATTGCCATGTGTTTGGCGCGGTACCAGCATTGTCACTGCGCTTGCATGCTCAGGAAGTTTTGAAGACGAGTGTTACCACCCCGGCAACATCGATCTGGTCACCGTCCCTGAGCCACTGACTTCCAATGCCTTCTATCTTCCTCCCATTCAGTTTTGTGCCATTACCGCTGCCAGCATCTTCGATGTAATAGCTGCCACTTGCAAAGCCTATGACGAAGTGATCGCGGGAAATGTAGCTTGCCCTATCTGGCGGCACAATACGCTCGAAGTCAGTCCTGCCCATGAACCTTATGCCTCCAGAGAGAGGGACTTCAGTGTTATCCGGCATTAGCAGCTTGCTAAATGTGGCTGCAGCAACGGGTTGGGACGGTTGAGGTGTGGTGTCGACAGGGGGAGTTGTGGTTGCCGGTCTGGTTGGTGGAGGCATAGTTGGTGGCATTCCCAATCGTGCCGGCGTTTTGCGTGCGGTAGTCCGTCTCTTCATCAATAGTAAGCCTATAACTATAACAGCTACCGCGACCACCAGTAAGCCTGCGAGTAGATAAATACCCCAGGATGTAATGGGAGTAGGAGTATTTGGTAAAAGCAGCGGTACTGCTCTCTCTATCGTCAGCCCCGGAACTGAGTTGGCATTTACTTGTGAGGAGCAGGTGACAATCAAGGCTATCGCCAGCAGCACTCCGCTTGCCAGTTTGAGAAATCCTCTAAGCTTGTTGCCTTTCATGCTATTCCTCCTTGTTTTATTATATTGAGTGAACCGTTAGGTTTTGACTGCTATGCTGGTCATCATACCAGATAAGCACCTTACCAGCCAGTTAATATTCTATGGCATTAATGCACCTCATTTCAAGAAATGACAGGTTTTTCAGCTTCTAATAGGGTTTTTAAGTTGTGAACGTGAAAATCACAAGGCATTCCCTTCGATCATCTAAGCCCCATCACCACATAAGGCTCGGCGCATGGCAGCGGCGCTTTGAAATCTTAAATTGGCGTCCATCTGGAGTGCTTGAGCAATGCACCTGGCTGTGCGGTTCGATACCCCTTTACTTAGAAGGAGTTTAGCTACATTTCGGTTTCCTATGAAGCCAGGTGGCGTGCTGGTAAGCAAGTAGAACAGAGTGCCCCCTACCCCGAACAGGTCGCTTCTCTCATCAGCATAGGCCGTTGCCACCTGCTCAGGCACTTCAAAGCCGGGCGTCTTCACTACCGTCGATCCCTCACTGACAACTGGTTTGGCTGCCCCGAAGTCTATGATGACCACCTTATCATCCCGTTTTAACATGATGTTCCCCGGGTTGACATCCCTGTGAATAAGCCCAAAGCGGTGAATATGGTCAAGGGCATCCAGAATCTGCTCTCCCCACTTGATAACCCGGCTTTCGTCAGCCGGCTTCCCGCTGAATACGTCAAACAGGTTGTCTCCCTCTATATATTCCACGACAAGGTGTAGTATGTTGTCATGCGTGAACATGTCCAAGTATTTCACAATGTTGGGGTGATTGAGCTGCCTGAGAACGGTGGCTTCCAGAGTGAGCTTTTCGATATTAATCGTGGTGTCATGCAGGGTATCATACCTTGGCGTCTTGATGACACAGTATGAACCAGTTTCAATGTCTCTGGCCAAGGTAATGATTGACATACCGCCTTTTCTGAGCTGTTTTTCTATCTGATAGCGGCCGTTTAGCAGGATATCTGACGGCTCATAGCGGAAAGTGCTCTTTGTATTTGAGGCTGTTCGATGGTATCGTCTATTTCGTGGCGGTGACACAGTACGCCATGTGGTCACCTTCCTTGTTTCTCTTTGTGCATTTTCCGCACCGCGTAAAAGCAGCACTAAACCTACGATCAGACTGATAATCGCAAGTGCAATAAAGTCAGAATTCACTAAACTCAAGATAAAGAATGCCATTGAGACAACGAAAATAAGAACAAGTCCCGCCGTCTTCGAACCTTGATTCGCCATCACTAACTACTGACCTTACCTTCGGCTTTGCATAAGATCACATGGACAGTAATCCTCATCTCGAGTGCACTCGTAGTCACAGGAGAGGTGCTTGCATGCATTCGGCTTGAGGCGCTGAAAAGAAGCGATTAATCCCCACATCTTCTGCATTTATAGAGGGCCTCTTCAGCGCACATATAAAAACAACTCTCTCTTGGGGGCTCTCACCTTCAGGCTCCGGTGCCGACAATACTGTTCTATCGGCAGTGTCACTATATCACACTTGTAGCTAATCTGCATCTAGACTCCTGACAGGGCGCGGCGCATGATTGCAGCACTCTGGAAAATGATTGTCATACTGCCTCTTTTGAGCTGTTTTTCTGTCTGGTAGCGGCTGTTAAGCAGTACAACCTCAGTGGCTACTGAGCGCTGTGTAGACGGTTGCTAGGGGGCTCGTATTCCTGATTGTGGCTGTGATGGATGGCGTTTGGGTTGTGCCTTTGCTGCTCGGAACAACTTGCACCAATGTCAGGGATGATGAATCACCCAAGAAGCTGATTAAGGCTAATAGTATAAGCCGAGTCCCTATGTCAGGCGAGCCGAAAATTAAGGTGATAAGTGAAACAAAAAAGTACATAACAAGCCAGCATGAAAGCAATTCCGGTTTTGACTAGCCGAGAGACACCACCAGCATCTCTTTTCATGATGAATCACCCTATCGGCTCGTTTATCTCCTCACACGCTGCTTCTTTTCCGGCCTGCTGTTATCACAAGTATATGATCCAGCAAAAGGCTCAAGCGACTTTGAAGGTAAGAGTTATCACATCAGCGACTGCAATCTGGTCGCCGTTATCGAGTCTGTATTTCCCCTTGCCTTTGATTTCCGTTCCGTTCAACCTTGTGCCGTTGGTGCTGTTCTGATCCTCAACATAGTATTGACCGTTTTCAAACTTTATGATAAGGTGCCGCCTGGAAATATATTCCAGGCTATCTTCTGGCACGAGCCCGTCTAAGACATCCCGTCCTAGCCATTTTGCCCGTTTACCCAATGATATTTCGCCATTGTCCGGGAATTTCAGCCTTGCCCCAACTGGTGGCGCAGGAGGTGAAGTGCGTGGTTCAGTTCCTATCTTCAGCCATTCGCCTAGGACTGCGCCGCAGTAGTAGCAGAAGGCATTAGCTGCCGGGTTTATCCGGCCGCAATTCTGCCGCGGACATTTGACCTCGCCAGTCACCGGATTAGCAGTGGTTGCCCTATGTAATGGCTGGGCAGTTGCCAAGGGGAAGCCACACCCATCAGGTCCATCACAAAACTTGTCCCCTCTGGCTCTTTCCTTGCCGCAGCTTGGGCATTTCATTTATCGCTTTGACCTCCACATCTGAGCCTGAGTCATGTCTTCTTTGGCTACCTTGGTTTATTATTCTATCAAGCCATCCTTGGCCTTTTCAATTGTTTGACTGCACCCCCATGATTGGGCAGAAAGGGTTAGGAGAAGTTGGTGGGTGGGAGATGCCCCCTTTTCTGTAACACTCATAATGCGAGTTTCGTGGGTTTAGCCTTAAAACACCAATTACCGTACACCAACACTCAAATAAAGCCAATGAGAACTGGGTGGTTTCTATGACTCCCCAGCTCTGACCTAATTTCAACAAGCTGAAAGTTTATCCAAAGCCATTTTCAGTCTCTTAAGGCACCGCTCTTTGCCCAATACCTCCATGGTCTGAAATAAAGGCGGAGCTGCTGTTCTACCTGTAATTGCCACACGAAGCAACCCAAAAAAGACGCTGGTCTTCAATTTAAGCTCTTCAGCCAACGGGCGAAAAACCGCCTCCAGCGAAGCCGCGTCCCAATCCTTTAAACTATCCATCTTGGCAAGCGAAACCTGAAGGATTTTAGTTGCTTCAGCCTTATCTATTTTCCCCAAAAGTAGCCTGACATCATATTCCAGTTCATCGACGAAGAAAAAATCGCTGAGCGGTGACACTTCTGCCAAAGTCCTGGCTCGCTCTTGAATAAGAGGCGCAAACCGCAAGATATAGCTAATGTCTAATGGACGCTTGACTTCAACCGGCAAGCCTTTCTCCAAGAAGGGCATGGCTCTCCGGATAAACTCTTCCAAACTCAAGCCCCGGAGATAAACGCCATTCATCCAATCGAACTTATCCTTGTTGAACACAGCAGCAGTCCTACTTATACGCTCCAGAGAGAAATTCTTTACTATCTCGTCCCGCGTTAAAAGCTCCGTCTTGTCATCTAATGACCAGCCAAGCAAAGCTAAAAAGTTGAACATCGCTTCAGGCAGGTAGCCCTGCTCCTGGTATTCGGTGACAGACGTAGCTCCGTGCCGCTTGCTTAACTTCGACCTATCCGGTCCCAGAATCATGGGCAGATGGGCAAACTGCGGTGGCTGCCAACCCAGTGCCTGATAAAGCAGGACGTGGCGCGGTGTGCTCGATAGCCATTCATCAGCCCTGAGAATATGTGAAATCTCCATCAGGTGGTCATCCACTATGTTTGCCAGATGATAAGTAGGATAACCGTCGGATTTAAGGAGGACGAAATCGTCAAGTGTGCTGTTTTCAAATACTATCTGACCACGCAGCAAATCATTGAAAGAGGTCTGGCCCTCAAGAGGTGACTTGAAACGCACCACAGGGGTAATCCCGCTGGCCTCCTTCTCAGCACATGCTTCCGGTGTAAGATTGCGGCAATAGCGGTCATAGCCCGGCGGCTGCTTTCGCTTCATCTGTTCCTGGCGCATTGACTCCAACCGCTGCGTAGAGCAATAGCAACGGTAAGCAAGCCCGTGCTTAAGTAATCTATCAGCCGCTTCACGGTAAAGCTCCAGCCGTTGTGACTGGAAGTAGGGACCTTCATCCCAATCAAGCCCCAACCAGCGCAGGCTCTCCAGAATAACATCTGTGGCACCTTCGACCAAACGAGCGACATCGGTATCCTCAATCCGCAAAACAAAAACGCCGTGATTATGCCGGGCAAAGACCCAGTTAAATAGGGCGGTCCTGATATTGCCTAGATGGGGGTAGCCGGTTGGGCTGGGAGCGAATCGGACCCTAACATTTTTTTCAACCATAACTAGCCTGGCCTCGAGCATAAGGCCCGGTTAAAACCAACTGTCTTACCGGCAGCTTAACCACGTAAGTATCAGCAATCTTATCCTGTATTCCCTGCTTGCGACCGTCAAACGCTACCCAGATAAAGCCGATGAACAGCGTTATCGCCGAGACGACGTATCCTAAACAACGACGTACCGCACATTGCCACTTAACTGGAGAACTGTCGGTTCTAATGACCTTTATCCCCACAGCCATCTTACCCGGCGTCTGACCCCGCCATACCCAAAAACCCAGCCAGTAAACAATTGATACGACTATACCGGTTGTCAACCATATCGCGGGAGCGGGAAAAAAGTAGGCTATAATTCCAGAAACAGAACCTAAAATTAAGAGGTCAATAACACTTGCCCCCAGTCTAATCCAGAAACCAGCGTACTCCAAAGCTAACTCTCTTGGCTTCTTCTCCAACCCTAATTCCTTCCGAAAACGCTAGCTCGCCGGCATATCGCTGGATTTACCTAGGGTAACAAGTAATTTCACAAGATTTAAAATAGTTAGAAGAATATTACGGAAAGATGCGGCGAATGACTAACAGATTATTACGAAATCCCTATTTTTTGGTCAGGATACGGTACATACCTTCGAGGTCGCTCAATCTTCGCCTGAGCCTCTCAGTTAGCTGCTCAGCCTGTTTCACGGCATTCTTGACATCTTCCATATCGGTTTGGATTTTAAACAGCAACTCATTACGCCGAACCGCAGAGTCAGCCTCAAAGGTCTCCAGATTGCCGTATTCGGTCGCCTTATCCATTAACTGCGAATATAATTCGCCTTCACGCCCCATCTGGTCCTTCTTAATCTTTTCAAAAGGTCTGTCAGCGCCCTTCATCTTGAGTACCTCTCTTCAGATACAATTTAACACATTATCTATGCATTAAGCAATAGTAGCTGCAAAAACTCAGTCTTTTATCCGATTATCAATGCCATAGCCTGTTTTAAGTCCGGAGGTAACTCGCAAATGAATTCTCGATATTCTCCACTGGACGGCAAACGGAAGCCCAGCCGATAAGCATGGACGAACTGTCGCTTAACATACGGTGACCTGACACCATATACCGCATCACCGATGACCGGATAGCCGATAGCTGATAAATGAACTCTTATCTGATGGGTACGGCCGGTCTCAGTAGTGACATCAAGCAAAGTGTACCTATCCAGATATTCCTTAACCTTATATCCGGTCTTGGCTTGTCTGCCACTAGCTACGACCGCCATGCGTTTGCGGTTAGATGGGTCACGGCCGAGAGGAGCATCGATAATACCCTGATCAGGTGTCAGCTTCCCTTTAACCAAGACAAGGTAACCTTTGAACACTGACCGGGCTCTGAACTGATTAATCAGGTACTGCTGGGCGTGACTATTCCTGGCAATAATCATCAACCCCGAGGTATCTCTATCCAAACGATGAACTATACCCGGACGCATGGCATCCACAAAGCCAGCCAAATCGGGGCAACGGGCTAAAAGGGCATTGACCAGGGTATGAGTAGTATGTCCCGGAGAAGGATGAACGACCAGTCCAGCCGGCTTGCATATCACCAGCAGGTCGTCATCTTCATAAATCACATCTACCGGAATAGGTTCAGCAGCAAGGGAAACTTTTTCGGGAGGCGGCAACGCAACATAAATCCTATCTCCAACGCTCAATTTCTGACTTGGTTTGGCTGCAAAGTCATTGACTAAAATACAGCCCTGTTTGATTAATTTCTGAAGAACAGAGCGAGATAATTCAGGGTATTCTCTGGCTAGATATTTATCCAGGCGAACCCCTGACTCGGTGACCTGCAATATTTTAACTTCTGTCTTTGGAGGAACTACCATCTGCCTTTCTAAATGTCAAAAATATAAACACAACCAGCGCTATACTGCCAACGGTTATAGCGGAGTCAGCGACATTAAATGACGGCCAGTGAAAATAATGCCACAGGCGAACATCAATGAAGTCGGTAACATAGCCGAAACGAAGACGGTCTATCAGATTGCCGATGGCGCCACCAAAAACCAAGCTCAAAGCCGAAACACCCAGCATACTGGACTTTGAAAAATAGCGATAGAATAGCAGGATAGCCACCACGCCGACTATAGCGATTAGAGTTAGCAGAAAAGCCTGGTTTACGAAAAGGCCGAATGCCGAACCAGTATTTCGTACATTGGTCAGGCTCACGCAACCAAAAATAGGCACCGATTCATAAGGAGTAATGTTTGACCTGACCCACAGCTTGCTTATCTGGTCTAAGGCCACTACACAAGCGGCAATGATGAGGAATAATCCTCCCCGCCACCCGCTACCTTGTCGTTCTACCTCTGGCATCCTTCGCCTGGCTGGCTTTACATTTAAAACACAAGCTCGCTTGAGGTAATGCCTCGAGCCTGGCTAGCTCTATAGGCTGACCACATATGTCACATATATTATAGATGCCAGCTTCATATTTTTTAATAGCGTGTTCCACCCCAGCTAGAGCGTCAGTTAACCGTCTCTCCAGAGCCAGCCTCTTCTCCAACTCAAAGGCTTCAGTAGCCCCTTCCTCCCTCTTTCCGAAAGGACTGCCTTCGCGCTGCTCATCGGCAGATTTCTCCTCAGCCTTCAACCTCTGAAGCTCAGATTTCAGACGTATCTGCTCATTTTTCAAACGCTCATAAAGCTCGGCATGATTAGCCATATCGCAAAACCAATATTGATTGCTGTACGAACTATTCTAGCCTACGCTAGCTACGAAATCAAACTAGTCAAGCATCATACGCAGCTGGCGTATAGTGCTTACTGCCTGACCACGCCAGTGATTATTAGCGAAGACGAAAGTCTTTTCCGCCAGACTATTTAATTTGCTTATCCGTGGCAGCCATTCCTTAAGCTCCTCGGCCGAATACGTGTAGTCATATCTTTCATAAGCGTACTGATGCTGCCACCACTTAGCGGCATTACGTCCATGAAAACGCACGTAGCCAATGTGGCTGGTAACCTCAGCCAAAGGAGGTAACAGCTTGGGTAACTGTGGCTCATCGACGCAGCAAAAACCAAGGTCATGCTTTCGCAGCCAATCAAAGACCTCCGGCTTCAGCCACTGAGCATTGCGAAATTCTACCACCAATGGCAAATCTCTCAGCCATTCACGAAAAAGTGCCAGATAGGAAAAATTCTGGCGACTGAAGCCGAAACTAAAAGGAAATTGAGCCAGCACGCAACCCAGCTTACCGGCATCGATAAAAGGTTGAAGCATGTGAACAAAAGCCATAAAAATCCTATTATCTTGCTGACGCTGATGCGTCATCTCCTGATTCGCCTTGACCGAAAACAAAAAACCTTCTCCCGTTTTATGAATCATGGCTTCTAAAACAGAAAGCTTAGGTAAAGCATAATATGTAGAATTTAGCTCCAGGGCATTGAATTCCCGGGCATAGTAACCAAGCCAGTCTCTACGGGACATACCGCGGGGGTAGAAATTACCTACCCAATCATTGTAGCTAAAGCCGGACGTGCCTAAATAAAGCATACCCTAGCCTAGTAGAGCATTAAATGATAACAAAGCTGCTCAGTTGAATGAAGCGGATGCAAATAAACGTTCGATTTCTTACGAAGCAACAGCCTGAATTATAGCCCATATCCCGACTATAATCAGATAAATCCCGATCAGATAGTTCAGTATTCTGGGAAAAATCATTACGATTATGCCAAAGATAAGGGTCAATATCCCAATTACTAAACCGCTTACGGGCTGTATCGTGATGCCGACATGATACATTACCCCCTTCCCAAGACAACTAATGTCCTCAGGCCATGTCAAACGTCAGTTAAAGCAAACAGAAAAACTGTTACTTGTTTATGACAGCCAACACACCCCACACAATGAGAAAAATGCCGAGAATCCATCGGACAAAATCAGGCCATATCAGAACCAAGACGCCGGCAACAATGGCTAAAACTCCCATGGCCACACCACTTATGGTTATACTTTTCTTCGCCATAATATTTTTCCTCCTTCGATTTGCTTTCACTTCTCATATTATTGATTTTTGGATATGCTGTCAATATCAACAAGCATGCAAAATCAACGGAGATATCTTGCCTATGAATAACTACGGCGTACAAAAAAACCAGCGGCGGAATGGCATACTTTAGGTAACCAATCCACCGCTTTGATAGCTAAGTTTAAGTGCGCAGCAGCCTTATACTTCTCTGAACTCGCCCTCTACAGTACCTTCTTCACTGCCACCAGGAGGAGGTCCGCCCTCGGCTTCACCAGGGGCTTCGCCGCCGGATTCTCCGCCCGGTGGAGGTGGTGCACCAGCTTGCCCGTACACAGCGGAGCCGATTTTTTGCATGACGTTGGATAAATCTTCTGTGGCGCTGCGCATGTAATTTGTGTCAGTACCTTGAAGAGCTGAGCGTACCGCAGCTATCTTGCCCTCCAACTCCTGTTTCAAGTCTGCTGGAATCTTGTCACCCTGCTCCCTTAGCGTTCGTTCAGCAGTATAGACGAGTGTATCAGCCGTATTTCGGGTTTCCACCTCGTCTTTCTTTCTAGCATCATCAGCAGCATGGGATTCTGCGTCTCTCCTCATTTTCTCCACTTCGTCTTTGCTCAGACCACTGGAAGCAGTAATGGTTATCTTCTGCTCCTTGCCCGTGCCTTTATCCTGGGCCCGAACATTTAAGATGCCATTGGCATCAATGTCAAAGGTAACCTCAACCTGGGGAACCCCTCTCGGGGCCGGTAATATGCCGTCTAGCATGAAACGGCCTAAAGTCCGATTGTCGGGGGCCATTGGGCGTTCGCCTTGCAGCACATGTATTTCCACGCTAGCCTGATTATCGGCCGCTGTGCTGAATACCTGGCTCTTCGAGGTAGGTATAGTAGTATTCCGCGGAATAAGCGGTGTGGCTACTCCACCTAGCGTCTCAATACCCAAAGTAAGAGGTGTGACATCAAGCAGGAGAATATCTCTCACATCTCCCTTGAGCACACCAGCCTGGATAGCTGCACCCAGTGCCACCACCTCATCAGGATTAACGCCTTTAACCGGCTCTTTGCTAAAAAACTGGCGTACCATATCCTGAACCTTGGGCATCCTCGTCTGCCCACCGACCAGAATCACATCGGTTACCTGAGCCGTAGTGAGTTTCGCGTCAGTTAAGGCTTTGCGGCACGGCTCAATGCTTCTTTCCAGCAATTCCATGGATAACTGCTCCAGCTTGGCTCGTGTCAGAGTTATATTCATGTGCTTGGGCCCAGAGGCATCAGCCGTGATGAAAGGCAAATTTATCTCCGTCTGACCGACTGTTGATAGCTCACGCTTGGCTTTCTCGGCGGCATCCTTTAGCCGCTGCAACGCCATTCTGTCCTGTTTCAAGTCCACGCCCGATTCCTTTTTAAACTCATCACACAGCCAGTCCATAATTCTTTGGTCAATATCATCGCCGCCGAGATGAGTATCACCATTCGTTGACTTAACTTGGAATTGTCCTTCACCAAGTTCAAGTATGGAAATGTCGAACGTGCCACCGCCGAGGTCATAGACTGCGATAGTTTCCTCTCCCTTTTTATCGAGCCCGTAAGCTAAAGCTGAAGCGGTTGGCTCATTTACTATACGTATCACATTTAACCCGGCAATCGTGCCAGCATCCTTAGTTGCCTGGCGCTGACTGTCATTAAAATAGGCCGGCACCGTAACCACCGCATCGATGACCTTCTCGCCGAGGTAAGCCTCAGCGTCAATCTTCAGCTTCTGCAGAATCATGGCTGAGATTTCCGCCGGGCTATACTTCTTGCCCCCCATCACCACCCAAGCATCACCATTACTGGCTTCGACTATTTTGTAAGGCAACCGCTTTATGTCATACTGGACTTCAGAGTCTTTGAATTTGCGCCCCATCAGCCGCTTTATGCTAAAAATTGTGTTCTCGGGGTTAGTGATTGCTTGCCTCTTGGCTAACAATCCCACCAGCCGTTCACCCTTCTTATCAATGGCAACTACTGAAGGTGTTAGCCTTTCCCCTTCAGCATTGGGGATTATTTTTGGCTCACCGCCCTCGACAACAGCTACCAAACTAAAAGTAGTCCCTAAATCAATACCAACTGCCTTAGCCATTATATCCTCCTTCACACACTAGATTTTTCATGATTGTTCCTATTTTTCTGCCCCAGTTTCCTTTATTGAATTTTCCTCAATCGCTTTAGCCGCTTCAGCGTTCGGTGATTCGCCACCCGCCCCTACCACGACTTGCGGCGCACGAATCAACCTGTCTTTCATCATGTATCCTTTTCGAACCTCATCCAGTATCAAACCTTCCGCACCATCGCGCTGAACTACTGCTTCATGAAGGCTCGGGTCGAATGTCTCGCCAACGCACTTCATTTCTGTCAGCCCATGTTTGCCTAAAACATCTAACAACATTTTTTGAATTTGTTTAAAGCCGGTAATCCAACTCAGGCCTTTACCCGCAGGGGTAACCCCTTCAAATGCACGGTCAAAAGAATCAAGCACTGGCAATATATCGCAGACCAGTGTGGAGTTAGCCCAGTTTACTAAATCTTTTTTTCCTTGTTCTTCACGTGTTTTGTAGTTTCTAAAATCTGCCTCAGCCCTCTGCCAGTTGGCCAAATATCTTTCGGCTTTCTCCTTCTCCTGAGCCAAGAGTTGTGCTAAAGACTCGCTATCATGCACCTCGGCCATATTAGATACTTTATCATCAAACGTCTCCCTTTCTTCAGCCAATAAAGCCTCCTACATAGAAATTTCAATCGCTACGGCTAACTCCAGTCACTAAATCGCTCAATATCCCCGATATGTAGTCCACTGTAGAAATAGCTCTGCGATAATTCATACGGGTAGGGCCGATTATACCAATGGTACCGCCAATCTGGTCAGGGATACCATATCGGCTGAAAACCAAGCTCAAATCACGCAATGTCTCATTTCGATTTTCTTCACCAATCACCACCTGCACTCCAAAATCGTCCGACCGCCGCCCGAAAGCTGAGCTAAGCCAATCCTTCGTCTCCATCAGTTCCATAATGCTCAACATCCTGTCCTTTTCAGCAAACTCGGGCTGTCCCAGCATTAAGCGCAACCCTTCAAGATAAGGTTGCTCGTATTCCAACTCGTCCTCGGCAGACATCATATCAATCACGGCTTCAGTCACTTGTGCCTCTTCCGAAGGAAGCTCCAACTTCTTAGCCAAAATCTCGGAGCCCGTTAATCCTGAAAAAACGGCGTTCAACTTATTAGACATAATTGCTAGCCGTTCTTGCGTTACCGGTTCCTCGAAGGATAAAAGCTGCCGCTTGAGTATCGCCTCGCCAAGTATCAAGACCATTAGGGACATGAACTCTTGCAAGGCTACCAATTCTAAGTGTTTAAACCGGCACTGTCTCGGCTTGGGCAACGTAACCAAAGCCGCATTTTTAACCAGGCTTGCCGCGATAGCCGCTGCCAGCTTCAACCATTTCTCAAATTCCTTTTCCACCTCGCTGAAAAGTTTTCGAATTCGATCTTGTTCCTGCACGTTAAGTTCAGTCTTTTTAGTCAACGACTCAACGTAATGGCGATAACCTTTATCCAAAGGCACGCTGCCAGCTGAGGTGTGGGGGCGAGCAATATAGCCTGCCTCCTCAAGATAGGCCATATCATTACGAATAGTTGCCGAACTTACACCCAGTTTGTAATTACGAAAAATAGTTTCCGAAGCTACCGGTACTGCCGTATCGACATATTCGCTGACTATTATTTTCAGAACAGCTTCTCTTCTTGCAGTTAAACCTTTCAACATTTTTAGCACTCTCCCTCCAAGACTGCTAACTACTATAATTTACCACTATATTAACAATATGTCAAAATAGAAAACAAATAAGGCGGCCTTGCGACCGCCTTATAGAATCAGTCATCAAAGAACCTAGTGCTATCTCTCTGAATAGGTAACCTCCAGAACAGCATCTGACCACTCAATAAATTCGGCGACATGATTGCCGTTAGTGGTCTTCAAAAACAGTGCTTCCACCTGAAAGCGGGTAGAAGCTGCGGCAGCGACATTGGCTACCTCTTGCGTCACATCTATGGAAGCTGGTGCACTAGTCTGAACAGGCACCTTTATCAGATTACTGCCGGTATAAGCAAAACTCGGTAGCTTGTCTCCATAGGTGACCTTCCATAATCGCAGCCCAGCAAGACCGGTAACACTCGAGAATGGGTTGCCAACTATACTCCTCGTAGAAAGCCTCAGTGTAGCGTTTTGTATATTTTTTCCCGCCAAACTGAAAACATCATAACTCCAGAAAGTACAATAGCCAATGTCTTTATCGTCGTCTCCAGCCCGCGTCCGGGAAGTATCTTTATCACCGCCAGAATCTACGGTGCCAGTCTCCTGAGCCACTGGCGAGATGGTCACCGTATTAGTTGTTGTAGCCACAGTAACCATGACGCTGCCCCTGGTTTCGCCACCCTTGCCGTCGCTAATAATTACGGTAATGTTGTAATTCCCCCCCTTGTTAGGTGCTATCCAGGTTACCTTATTACCCACTCCGGTGATGCTCCCTTCACTGGCAGACCAGCTGTATCTAACCACGTCGCCATCCGGGTCACTGGCAATGCAGGTAAGCACAGCGCTGCCTCCGTACAGTATTGATGATGGACTGGGGGATAAGCTGGAAATAATTGGCGACTGATTAGCACTAACCGTTATAGGTAAACTAGTCTGAACTGAGCCGCCTTTACGGTCGTCCACAGTGACCGTTATAGTATAAGTGCCGTAATTCGGCGGAGCTTTCCAGATGATGATTGGCCCAGCGCCGCTGAAATCACCACCTGTAGCTGCCCACGTGAAGTTCAACTGGTCACCATCTGCATCCTGGGCAATACACTGAATTTCCGTATTACCCGAAGGATAAAGCTGCTGGTTTTGTGCAACCAGGCTCGAGATTACTGGTGGCTGATTACCCGTAGGGGTTGGCGGAGTTGGCGGCGGTGTTGCCTGTCGCCCACAAGCAGCGCCGAGCATTGCCACAACAGCCAACATGACCAGGACTATACCAAAAGCACTTCTAGAACGTCTCATCTTAGCTAACCTCCTTCATAAAAGAATATCAAAAGCCGGTACTTCCGACAAGCTAGCGCGCAACTCTATTATCCAACCATAGCCGTTACTTCGCACTGGCCGCAATATCATAACTTACTATTTTCCAGGCGTCAGGACCAACCGTCTGAACGCTGAAGTCCCATACCGCACCCGGCTGTAAATTCTGCTTAACGGCTGAACCATTGGCTATGAGATTCTTGTTCTTATCATAGAAATTAACCGCTATAGTGGCATAATTCATGGTAACATGGCTAATATTTTGCGCTCTGCCGCTAACTACAGCGGCACTTTGGGGTCCGGCTCCGCTGAACTCGTGCACATTCATGCTTTGGCTCAGTATTTTCAACTCCCCTGAAAGCTCACCTTGATTGGCACAGCCAAAAGAAGCAATGAGTAAAGACAGAACTAATGTGATGGCTATGATTCGCTGTTTCATGTACTAGCCCGGTTACCAAAGCCGGCAAATTGTGTTCCTATCGCCGACCGCAACAACTCTTTTGCGATCTAGACACTCCGCTGAGAGTTAGAACGGCTTCAGCCTTACCCCCATTGCTATCTTCGGAGGTCACCATAACGTGAAGTCACGCTATTTCCCTCCCTCAGGCAAGCTAGCCAAAGTATATACAAGCTTCAGGTTTTTAGCAAGGCTGTACTCCATTCTGCTATTCACATATTCACAAGTTCAAGTTTGATATTGTCGATAACATATTCTAAACTATTAATTAGATGTGAACGTTTTTAGTTAAAACATTCGGAGCAGACGCACTTGACAGCAAGTAGAGCAGAGCTGACCAAAGAAATCATCCGATTGCAGCAAATGAGCCATGCTATGGGGCAATATGCTCCCGAGGCCTGGATGGGCCTGAACTTGACCATCGGCCAGTTGAAAAGCTTATTCTTCATTGATTCTGAAGGTGGCACGAATTTCAGAAAGCTGGCAATTGCTCTCGGTGTGACTCCGCCGGACGTAACCAGGATAGTAGACCGCCTGGTTGAACAGGGACTGGTGAGTCGTCGGGAGAATCCTGAAGACCGTCGCATGCATCTTTTACAGGCGACAACGAAGGGAAGGTCTCTGCTGGCCAAGTTGAGAGAGAATAAGACCAGCCAGTTGTACCGCATCCTGACTCACCTTAGTACGGAAGAACTCAATATTATAGTGCAAGGTCTAGGCTCTCTAGTCAGAGCTGTTGAGCTCAAACGAGAGGAAGAACTCAAATGAATATGTCGCCCAATTTTAAACGTAAAATTGAAATATTCTTATGGGGTAGAGCGCATGAGCCATTTCAGACTCAATAGTACTTCCTTAGAGTGCAAAAAGGGAAATATATTGCATTATATTTCAGGAGTTAACAGATATGAATAAAAAAACGTATACCATCATACTAGCTGCCCTGCTGGTGTTATCAATCTCGCTTACCGGCTGCGCCACCAGACAACCCATCACTGAGATGCAGACCATAGCTGCCGTCAAAAGGGGTGACCTTGAAGTAAAGGTAGAGGCTAACGGATATATTGAAATGCCGGATGCGGTCAATCTCTATTTCGACGCCACTATGTTCACTCCTCCTTATAGCGCCAGAATTGAAAAGATATATGTTAAGAAAGGCGATTTGGTTAAAGCCGGCGCTTTGCTTGCCAAATTAGACGATGCCACTCAGAAGATGTCAACAGAATCCGCACAGTATGCGCTGGAACTGGCAATAAACAACGTGGTGCAGACGGTCTGCTGTGGTTGCACGCGCGTTCCGTCTTTCTACAGCGATGCCGTCGCTTTATTCCGCTTTGATTTCGCCACTAGCGAAATCCAGAAAGCAAAGTCCTTACTGGCTGAAGGCGAATTTGAGCCGGCAGCTTCCCAAATAGCAATGGCAAAATATGATATCGATGCCGCCAAAAATGTGTATATTAACCCTGAATATCGCAACCTGAGAACCGAGCTCAATGAGTTAACGGAGCAAGTAATGTCAAGTTACGATGTAGATACTGCTATCGTGAAGCTGACTAACGAGGTTGATAATATCTCGGCAATCCAGGAACAAATTGGCGAAGGTAATTATAGCCAGGCAAGCAAGATGCTGGAATCGTTATTAACGGATATGACTGAAACACAGTCCATAGTTAAGCGAATTACTCATTCCCCAGGAGCATATTCCTGCCCGGATACCTGCACCAGTTTCACCATCATAAATGAAGCGCTCACTGAACTTGGAGAAGCAAAACAAATGGCCAGCTCAAAAGATGTCGACGCCTTAAAGCTGAACGAAACACTGCAAATCGTTATGCATGACCTTGAACTTGGAGATAAGGTGCTTCAAGAAAATGTTTCCACCTATATGCAGGGACTTAACCTGAAAGCCCAGCGCGATTACAATATCAACATCCAGACGGCCCTCATCAACCTCGACCGAGCCAAACAAGCGCTGCTCAAAACTGAATTACTGGCACCATTTGATGGACAGGTTGTAGATGTAAATCTACACGAAGGAGACATGATTACTCAAAGGTACTCGGTAACCGGATTACCTATCGATGTATATGTGCTGAAGCTAGCCGACACACGCGCCGTCACCATGACAGGCGTAGTAGATGAAATCGATGTGGCTAAAGTATCAAAGGGCCAGAAAGCAACCGTTCTGATTGACGCGTTTCCCGGCAAGACACTTGACGGCCAGGTACAATTCATTTCACCTTATGGGACATTACAGACAGGCACCGGTACTTATAAAGTTGAAATTACACTCGGTCCCGAGGCGGCTCCATATCTTACAGGAGGGCTGACCGCTACGGCCGAAATTCTTGTCGATGAGCATAAGGATGTTCTGCTTATACCCAACAGTGCTTTACATGTGCAGGGAACTGAGAGTTGGGTATACGTGCTTAAAGAAGACAAGCCAGGTCAGATAGAGCAACGTCAGGTGCAAGTGGGGTTGCAAAGCCGGACGCAGGCTGAGATTTTATCTGGCTTGAGTGAAGGCGAAAAAGTATTACTGGGAACAGGCAATACGCCCGCCAGGTCACTAAACAGCGCTGACTAGTAACTGGACAATTATAACTACTTCGGAGGCATGTGTTATGGCAAATAAATTGGGTGACAGAATGAAATCGATGCTCTCGACAAGAACAGGCAAGATTATTTTCTTTGTAGCCTGCGTCTTTGTTATTGGAGGTGCAACTCTTGGCGCTTATCTTTGGTATCAGAACTATAAATACGTAAGTACCAATAACGCAAATATATCAGCACCATTAGTATCTGTTGGCGCGCTGGCACCGTGTCAGATAATCAGCCTTGAGGTCGATTATGGCAGCTATGTGGAAAAGGGACAGAGAATCGCCATCGTCGGTACGCCTCGCTCCGACAATCCAATGAATATGCAAGGATTAAAAGATACACCCATAGGTCGTAGCAATATTGAATCACCGGTTAACGGTTATGTGGCTGCGGTCTGGACTTATCCCGGCGCCGTAGTTAGTCCGGGTCAACCGATAGTAACGGTCTACGATATCTCGGAGACATGGGTATTGGCCAATGTAGCTGAGGGAGATATTTACCGTCTCAGGCCGGGGCAAGAAGTACAGATTACCGTTGACAGCCTCGGCGGTGCCGTTTTGAAGGGGCACGTGGAAGGCATCGCTGCGGCTACCGCTGGAACGTTCTCAATTATACCCCAGAACAACACCACGGCGAACTTCATCAAGGTGGCACAGGTGGTACCCGTAAAAATTACTATTGAGAACCCTGGAAGTTACATTCTTATCCCTGGTACCTCCGTTGAGGTAAAGATAACTATAAAGTAGCCCAATCAGAAAGCGCCAATGCCAGAGACTACTCAGTGGAAAATCTTACTGGTTGCCGTAGCCGGCACCTTCATGGTCATACTCGACCAGACAATCATGAACATTGCCCTGCCGCACATTATGGCGGTCTTCAATGTTCCTACAGACCATGCCCAGCTTGTTATTTCCGCGTATTTAATGGCGACTGCGATTACCACGCCGGCAGCAGCTTTCCTGTGTAACCGTTTCGGCACCAAAAGGGTCTACATATTTAGCCAGGCAAGTTTCCTATTTGGATCGATTTTATGCGGTCTCTCCTGGAACGCAGACTCGCTGATAATATTCCGCATATTACAGGGTCTGGCCGGTGGGCTTCTCAGTCCTATAGCCATGACTCTGCTTTTTCTCAATGTGCCATCCGAACAGCGCGGTACAGCTATGGCTATCTTCGGTATCCCTATGATGCTTGGGCCCGCCATAGGTCCAACCCTCGGCGGCTATCTGGTAACCGATTGGTCATGGCGTATGTGTTTTTATGTGAACGTGCCTGTAGTGCTTGTGGCAATTTTACTAGGCTTGGCCTGGATTCAGGAGACGCCAGCGATGCCGGCAGGCTTCGATTTAAAGGGATTCGCACTGGCGGCTATGGGATTCAGTTCAGTACTTTATGCTCTTTCTTATGCTCCTACCTGGGGATGGAGTGATGTGCGTATCACGGGGCTGTTGGTTCTGGGTGGAATCAGCCTTATAACTTGGATTGTTATGGAACTGCGATCAGCGCAGCCAATGCTTGACCTTCGTATTTTTAAAAACCGTGGCTTCTCTATGGCTACAGGACTGAATTTCGTAACTACCATAGGCCTCTTTTCTATTGTTTTTCTACTGCCACTCTTTCTACAGAACGTTCGGGGCCTGACAGCATTGGAGACTGGCATACTGATGCTCCCCGCCGTTTTCGGCTCGATTGTCACTATGCCGCTAGCTGGACGCCTTTATGATAGGATAGGGCCCAAGATACCGGTTGTCGCCGGCCTAATTGTTGTGGGTGCCGCAACTTATTGGATGCGTTTAGTAGATGTAACCACCCCCGACAATGTGCTAAGGTTGATGCTCTTCATCAGGAGTATGGGAATTGGGCTGGCCATGATGCCTGTAATGACCTATGCCTTAGCCTCAGTAGAGCAGAAAATGACGGCACAAGCCTCGTCAATCATGAACGTAAGCCGGACTGTTTTTGCTTCGCTCGGCATTGCCATCTTTGCTACTATGCTTTCCAATTTCCAGAAAACAAACCTCGCCGTCATCTCTCAGACACTTACTCCCAGTTCTTCCGAGACCATGCATTTTATTTCAATGGTACAAGTCATACTTATGCAAGCGGGGCAGACGTTGGAGGTAGCCAGGCAGACAGCGGTCTACCTGCTCTATCTATTGGCTAGTGCAAGAGCCGCGGTTTTTGCCTTTCAGACGGAATATATTATATCGGCGATAATCATTTCAATTGGCGTAATACCGGCTTTTTTCCTTCCATTACGCCTTCAGAAGGGCACTCAAGCAGCCGCCCCTATCGGGTAGGTGTTACTGTATCCCTCCTCGATACTCTTTTTTTAGTCAAAATATGGTAAAAACGTAAATTGTTGACCTGATTTAAAGGTGGTGGTATCATTCTCTAAATCTTCTGGAGATACAGAT
>JBAVQV010000020.1:0-4335 GCA_049694415.1 Dehalococcoidia bacterium | reverse complement strand
ACACTCCCAACAACCTTCGAGTCTCTTCTTCTGAACACAACTCTTAATCTCGCAAGGTCCTAAACATCCGTCGCCACCAGCTCTGCACGGAGTATCACATCCTAATTTAACTACGGCATCTAAGACCTGAATACATTCGTCATAATACTCTAGCTCTTTCACGGCAGTACTTTTGACCTCCGCATACTTATCGAATCGTACTCTTCGCAATTCATTCTGCAAATCTCGTGCTAAGTCGGCAGCTTTACCCTTATAGCGGAGACAGTCGCCACAATACAAGCCGCAGTACGCAGTTAGCTCAGCCTCTAGATTATTCTTTTCATTCATAACACAGTCCCTAGGAAAAACAAGACGGCTACGGCTATCTTTACTGCCGGGCAAATCTTTATCGGCAAAATCGATGTTCTGGCTCCAGTCGACGCAGTCAATATAGCCATGACCACAAGCATCACCGCAGATGTCCGATATACAATAATAGAAACCTCATTCTGTGACCCACCCCAAAGGATGACAAACAGCACCAGCAAGCCAATAAAGCACAGCGTCAGCCCTTCAGCAATCCATTCCATGGTTATGATACGCCGGTTGTCTTTAGATATTTGCCCAAAACCGTTAGCCACAGATTTAGTCGGGATAATGTGGGCTATCCCCCACAGTGTTATTACACCGGCCCCCACATATAGCAGAATATCGCTAATCATGGCAAATTTCTCCCTTTAGTCTTATATCAAATAGTGGCGGTGCAGGAAACTATATTTCCTCAACTCCGAACTGACCGCAGACTATGGAAAACTCTCCATTCACCTCTTGGAAATATATCCTTACCTTCTTCCCCTCATGGAAAATCGGCTGGTCTTCCACCGCCTGACTAATTCCTCCAACCGTTCCGCCGGGAGTAACAATTTGAAGCATATTTTCGGCAAACGGAGTCCCTTTCACATAATTTTCAATCCGCAAATCGGTGTAAGTAAAGATACTGGTTCTCTCCTCGTTCCACCTGCTCTCTACTTTTTCAACCGTGCCCTCGACTATGTAATCAGCTGTCTGGGTTATATAAGACTTATCACTGCATTCTTTTATCAGCATTCCGGCACCACCGGATTGCTTCACTATAACCTGACCCCCTGGTGACGGTGCGCCAGAGGATTTGTTAAGACATGCAAACCAGCCAATAACAAAACTGACCAATATAAAAACTATTAAAACTACGCGGATGTTTTTCACATTTTTCATCATAGCCTCCAATAATGAAGGTATCAGCCTGCGATCTCCGCCGGGATGGCAATCCTCCCCACAATGGCGCTGGCGGCGGCGACTGCCGGATTTGCCAGATAGACTTCAGACTGAGGGCTTCCCATCCTGCCGACGAAGTTCCGGTTGGTCGTCGAGACGCACCGCTCACCCGCAGCCAGCACTCCCATATATCCCCCAAGACAAGGGCCGCAGGTAGGTGTACTAACCACTGCCCCAGCTTTGATGAAAGTCTCTATTAAGCCTTCATGCAGCGCATCGAGATAGACTTGCTGTGTGCCCGGAATGATAATGCACCTGATTTCAGGATTAACCTGTCTGCCCTTAAGTATCTTGGCCGCCAGCCTCAGGTCGTCAAGACGCCCGTTAGTGCAGCTGCCGATAACCACCTGGTCAATCTTTATGTCAACTACCTGGCTTACCGGCTTCACGTTGGAAGGCAAGTGCGGCAAAGCTATTTGCGGCTCAATTTTGGATACATCATACTCAATTACTCTGACGTATTCCGCATCATTGTCCGGTTCATAAGCTCTGTATGAACGATTAGCTCTACCTTTAACATATCGCCGCGTTTTACCATCCACCCTGAAGATACCGGCTTTAGCCCCGGCCTCAATTGCCATGTTTGCCATAGTGAAACGTCCGTCCATGGATAGAGCATCGATTGCCTCGCCGGTAAACTCCATAACCGAATAAAGAGCGCCATCCACGCCAATATCGCCTATGGTATAGAGGATAAGGTCTTTGCCACCGACCCATTTCTTTAGCTTTCCATGGTAGACAAACTTTATCGTCGGCGGCACCTTCATCCATATCTCACCGATCGCCATAGCCACAGCAATATCCGTCGACCCCATACCGGTGGCGAAGGCACCCAAGGCTCCATAGGTGCAGGTATGAGAATCAGCGCCAACAACTACTTCTCCAGGCAAGACGAGGCCTTGCTCCGGTAAAAGCACGTGCTCGATACCCATTCTGCCGACTTCAAAATAAAGTAAGTCATATTGCCGAGCAAATTCTCGCATCATCTTAGCTTGCTCGGCGGAGAGTATATCTTTATTGGGGCAGAAATGGTCGGGCACCATCACTACCCTTTTCGGGTCATAGACCCTGTTAACTCCCAGGCGGTGGAATTCTTTTATTGCCAGTGGCGCGGTGATGTCGTTTGACAAAACCAAATCAACCCTGACGTTTATAAACTCGCCAGGGCTGACTTTATCTTTGCCCGAATGAGCCGCTAGAATCTTCTCAGCTAAAGTCAAAATTCATCACCTCAGTTTCCCAACTTATCCTCTTACTCTAGGAATCATGAGCACGAGCACAGCGATTGCGGCAACGATAGTCGCTATCAGATACATACCTACACCAGCCGCCAACCCTATTGCTGCCGTAATCCACACACTGGCCGCAGTTGTCAAACCCATTACGTGGTCGCCGCGCATACCACGAAAGATAACGCCGGCACCTATAAAACCGATACCGGTCACCACTCCAGCAGCCACCCGTGAGGGATCTACTCCATCGCCGAAACCGAAAAGTGAGACTACTGTGAAAAGAGCAGAACCAACAGAGATTAGAATATGGGTACGTAGACCAGCTGGCTTACTAGACCGCTCCCGCTGGTAACCGATAACGGCTCCCAGTGCTGCTGCCAGCAGCAGGCGAAGGCTTATGTCTAATAACGTGTTCATGCACGTCTCTCACTTTCTTGCTTTCTTGACCGCCAGGAGACGGTTCAGAGCATTCATATAGGCTTTGGCGCTGGCGACCATGATATCCGTGTCGGCACCACGGCCGGTATAGCTTACACCATCGCTCTCTATCCTGATAAGTACCTCACCGATAGCATCTATACCTTCAGTCACCGACTTCACTGTGAACTCAGTAAGCTTGTTAGGTACCTTGACTATTCGATTAATGGCTTTGTACACAGCATCCACCGGCCCTGTACCCAGGTCGGCATCCGCCACAGCCCGGCCATCAGGATTAATGAGCCTCACCGTAGCCGTTGGAATGTTGTGATTGCCGCATGAAACTTCAACGTGGTCGAGATGATAAACTTCGGAAACAGTGCGCAGCTCTTCAGCTATCACAGACTCGATATCACGGTCAGTGACTTCTCGTTTCTTATCAGCTAATTCCTTAAAAGCTTGGAAGGCATGTTTTAATGATTCCTCATCCATAATATAGCCGAGTTCAGCCAGCCGCTCCTTAAAAGCGTGCCGACCACTCAACTTGCCCAGTACCAGGCTGCTGGACGGAATACCCACTGATTTCGGGTCCATAATCTCATAGGTAATCGCTTTTTTAATCACCCCATCCTGATGAATACCTGATTCATGGCGGAAGGCATTGGCACCGATAATAGCTTTGTTAGGCTGGACAGCAAATCCGGTAAGCTCACTGACCAGACGGCTCGTCTTATAAATCTGGGTGGTATCAATATTCGTGGACAGGTGGTAAAAGTCACTTCGGGTTTTGAGCGCCATGACAATCTCTTCCAAAGAAGCATTACCAGCCCGCTCGCCTATGCCATTAATAGTGCACTCAATTTGCCGCGCACCTCTTCGTATCGCCTCAAGGCTATTGGCTACCGCCAGCCCTAAATCGTTATGGCAATGAACGCTAACCACCGCCTTACTAATATTGGGCACGTTCTTAAATATGCCTTCAATCAAGGCACCAAACTCTTGCGGTATGGCATAACCGACCGTGTCGGGAATATTTAATGTAGTCGCACCAGCCTTAATAACCGCCTCTGCTATACGATAAATATATGCCGGCTCAGTTCGACTGGCATCCATCGGCGAGAATTCCACATCATCCGTATATCTCTTGGCTCGAGCTACCATGTCACGGGAGATTTCCAGAATCTCCTCGCGAGTCTTCTTCAGCTGATAAAGGAGGTGTATATCGGAAGCAGATAGGAAAATATGAATTCGAGGTTTTTTGGCTTTTTTAACGGCCTCCCATGCCCTGTCTATGGCTTCGGTGTTGGCATGGGCCAGGGCGCACACGGACGACTTCTTAATTTCCCTGGCTATAAGCTGAACCGCTTCGAAATCTCCCGGCGAGCTTATAGGA
>JBAVQV010000019.1:0-2693 GCA_049694415.1 Dehalococcoidia bacterium | reverse complement strand
ACTCCCAGATGCAGGGCTGCGGCGATGGCGTCTATAATTTTTCGTGTATTCCCTGTAAAATCGCCAACAGTGGTGTTTATTTGAGACATGCCTATACGCAGCTTGCGCATGCTTGCTCCTCCTTAGGCTGGACCTCGGAGTAATTTTAGAGGACTGAAAAGAAGAACTCAAGTTAACATTCGATAGAGCGAGTAATAAGTAGAAACTCTCTATTATAATTCTCAGCAGCGGTGAGAAAATGGCCTATACCTGTAGCCGATTGAAGTCTAATTCTTAACAGTAATTTCCACCACATTCTGCCGGGCGATGGCTACCTCCGCAGTGCCTTTCTTGACGAAGACATGCATCAGTCCCATTACCTCATACTGTCCGTTTTCCAGGCTGGTCGTGTCCCACCGTGTCGGGAAGTTCTGCTGTTCGTTGCTTGACTCTCCAATCTTGACCCAGGTATCTGTGTTCTTTTTACGACAATACCAGGGATTGGTGATGGTTTCGATGGGACCGGAGATGCCCAATGCCTGCAGTTCCTTATGCAGCAGGTCTTCATCAAACTCCTCGCGCAATAGAACCATTCCAGAATAGCTTTTCAGAACGTCCGTCGGAACAATGTAGTGCGGCCCCCAATTGTATGACATGACAACCTCCTTTTATTTATTTTTTATTCTGGCTCACTGGCTTATCGTTATTCATCATAGTACGGGCAGATATCGTTCAAGTTCATATTGGGTCACCTGACTCCGGTACTGGTCCCATTCGATTAGTTTATTTTTAATGAAAGCATTAAAGGTATGTTCACCGAGAGCCTTACGGACCAGCTTACTCTTTGCCGTCAGATGTACCGCCTCAAGAAGGTCGGCGGGCAGAGTTCCGATACCTCTTTTCTTCCTTTCCTCGTCGCTCATGTCGTGTACATTCTCCTGGACAGGAGGCGGCAGTTCATATCCCTTCTCGATACCTTCGAGTCCGGCAGCCAGCATTACACTGAAGGTGAGATAGGGGTTGCAAGCTGGGTCAGGCGAACGGTACTCAATCCTGGTCGCGTTCTCCCGCCCTGGCTTATACTCGGGCACTCTTATCAAATCAGCCCTATTGCGTCGGGCCCAGGAGATGTATACCGGTGCCTCATAGCCGGGAACCAGCCGTTTGTAGGAATTGACCCACTGGTTGGTAATGGCGGTAATTTCTGGAGCATGCCTTAGTAGTCCTGCTATGTAACACCTGGCGACATAAGATAGATGATACTCATCCCTTTTTTCAAAAAAGACGTTTTTATCGCCCTTAAATAGAGATTGGTTTACGTGCATGCCGCTGCCATTTATGCCGAAAACGGGCTTAGGCATAAAGGTGGCGTAAACGCCATGCTTAATAGCCACCTCTTTGACTACCAGCCGATAGGTCATGACGTTATCCGCCATAGTCATGGCATCCGTATATCTCATATCTATTTCATGCTGGCTAGACGCAACCTCATGGTGGGAGAACTCCACACCTATACCCATCTCTTCGAGAGTAAGAACCGTGTCTCTCCTCAGGTCAGTAGCCGCGTCTAAAGGGGTCATGTCGAAATAGCCGCCTTCGTCTAAGACGTTGGTACCATTCGAATCACGGAAATAAAAATATTCGAGCTCTGGCCCAACATAAAATGTGTAGCCCATGTCTGCTGCCCGCTTCAAGTTCTGTCTCAGGACATGTCTGGGGTCTCCTTCAAAAGGCTCGCCACCGGGTCTGACAATGTCGCAAAACATCCTGGCTACGGCATTTTCACGCGGCCTCCACGGCAGCAACTGAAAAGTATCGGGGTCGGGCAGGGCCAGCATATCGCTCTCATCGATACGAGCAAATCCCTCGATTGAAGAACCATCAAAGCCGACGCCATCCTCCAGCGCAGCTCCCAGTTCCTCGAACGTGATAGCAAAGCTCTTTAGGAAACCCAAGATGTCGGCAAACCAGAGCCTGATAAACTTAACATCTTGCTCCCTGGCTATCTTAAGCACATAGTCCCGCCCCTCAGTTCGACTTTTTACGGCCACAAGTCTCATCCCCCGAATCGTCTGCTTTAGTTAAATGTCGAAATACATGTAGAACTCATAGGGATGAGGCCTAAGCCTCAATGCATCGACCTCTCTGGTTCTCTTGTACTCAAGCCAGACTTCAATTACATCTGGAGTAAAGACATCGCCTTTAAGAAGATAGTCGTGGTCTTTTTCCAGGGAATTAAGGGCTTCCTCTAAAGATGACGGCACCGTCTTTATCTTAGCTGCCTCTCTTGGAGTCAAATGGTAAGAATCCTTGTCCAGAGGCTCGCCGGGGTCAATCTTATTCTGAACGCCGTCAAGTCCGGCCATTAGCATTGCCGCCATAGCTAAATAGCCGTTGCAGGAATTGTCAGGAGGTCTGTACTCGAGTCTTTTTGTTCTGGGATTGTCAGTATAAACCGGAATGCGGACGCAAGCGCTGCGATTCCGAGCAGAGTATACCAAATTGACCGGAGCTTCGAATCCGGGAACAAGCCGACGATAGGAATTGGTGGTAGGAGCCACTATGGCTGACAGGGAAGATGCGTGTTTGAGCAAACCGCCGGCATAATACTTGGCAATCTGGCTAATTAGAGCGTAGCCCTTGGGGTCAAAGAAGACATTTTCTTTTCCTTTAAATAAGCTCTGGTGGACATGCATGCCCGAGCCATTATCTTC
>JBAVQV010000018.1:0-8705 GCA_049694415.1 Dehalococcoidia bacterium | reverse complement strand
GAGTTACGCTGGGAAATGTAACATTCGTCGCGCCTACTATTTCACCCCCGGGAGGGAATGCAGGTGGCCTTCGCCCGGCCCATAAAGCCAGGGTGGGCACTCCACCCGGAAGGTCTTCGCCTGCCTGGCCATCGATATTCACGTAGTGGGCAACTTTTGCCGCACGCTCCGGAGAGCTTCTCAGGTATGTCTGCATCACCCTTGTGCCCAGAGAATGCCCGACAGCGTCAACCTTATCGGCGCCGGTATCCTTGAGAACTGTGGCGATTAACTGGTCAATGCCTGCAAGAACCTCCGGCGGTGGAAATTGAGGCGAGAGGCCGGGGGAGGAATCGTATTCATAGGCGTATATGTAGCTGGCGGGGTAACCGTTGGTTTCAAATCGCGTAGCTTGCGACTCAAATTGGGCTGCTGAACCGGCGAAGCCGTGCACAAAAATAATAGGTTTAATGTTAACCGGCACGGGCACCTTGACTGCGCCCGGCGTGCATGCCGGTAAAAGAGTTACCACCAACACCAGAACCGCAAGCAAAGCCCAAAACTTGTTTTTCATCGTTTCACCTCCTTAGATTAACTTTTCTATTTTCAGAAAGTAAAGACCAGTGACTTGTTTATCTCAGCCAGGCTGCCGACCAGAGCTTCCCTGTCGGCATATCTTACATTGAGAATGCGCGACGAGATTTTATCGGTCCTGGTTTGCAGGTATCTGCTTTCCCCAATCAAGGGCTTAAGAATCAGCCTGTTGCCGCCGAAAAAGATATGGTCAGGTAAGAAGCTGCCGAACCTCTCCTCAATTCTGTTGCTGACCCGACGCAGGAAATCTTTCTTCTGCTCCTCTGTCCGGCGGGCAAACCTTTTCTGGCTTCTGCCACCTTTTTTCTGTTTTTTGTGTATATGACCCGTACCAATTTTGCATTCCACCAGACTGCTGCCATCGAACACGCCCAGGGCATACCAGCCCCACGTTACCAGAACGACACCGATGACATATCTCCTGTCCAGCACCTCGTGGAGGACTGAGACATCAAGCTTCCCCTCCGATACCCGGTTCACAGCAATGGCGAATGGCGGAAGGATAATTTGCTTGCCGAACCCACTCCAGAATATGGCGGCACCAGTGCCGTATTTGCTGGCGCCATCGACGACCGCCTTAGTCTTAACTGCCTCTCTTATCTCAACGGCATGGGCACCGTATTTCTTGCCCAGTGCGAGCGACGCAGCATAATCCGAAAAAGAAGCCGGTGCCACATAAACAGTTACAAAATCTCCAGCCGAGGCTTCGAGCGAGGAAAGGAAACGGTGTAATCCCGCCTTGCTGTAGAACTTACTTCGCATGATACCTTGGGCAAACTAAGCGAATGGTGTATGAACCCGCCTACGGAGGACAAGGCCGGCTAATAGGCCGAAAACCAGACCACCCAGATGGCCCTGCCAGGCTACGCCTCCGACAAAAACCAGTATAACGAAACCACCGATTACCGCTACCCACAACGGCATCGGAACCGGTATAGGAAAGGCAAACACACGCAACCTGGGTGTCAGCACTGCCAGCGCACCACCCAGGGCAAATATAGCCCCCGAGGCACCGATTACTATGGAGAAAGGTGAGGTGAAAAAACCAGCGAATGCAAAAAGCATAAAGACGATGTTGCCAGCGATTCCGCCTAAAAAGTATATGATGAGGAAGTCGCGAGTCCCGACAAGTCTGATTAAGAAAGTTCCGAAGAAATATAAGGTTATCATATTAAACAAAATGTGCCATATACTGCCGTGCACAAAAAGGTTAGTTACGATTGTCCATGGCCGCTCAAGAAAGGAGGCAGTTTGCAGCCCGAGCAGCGGTATAAGGTCATGACCCATAATGCCGGCTACGATAGTGGCTATATATACCAGAAAACAGACTATGATTATGCCTAAGACGGGCGCTATATTATTACTGCGGTAACTGCTATAGCTCATTTTCTTCTATACTAAACCATCACTGACTTTCGTTACGCCAACGAATAAAGCACCTTATGGTTTCTCATCACTTTCCGCAGCTTGCCGTCTGCCTCGAGGTAGTCGAGGTGGGCGATGGTCTCCCCAACAGCAAAGAATTTCTGTACCGAAGGGAATTCTGCCCACGAGTTGCAGTCAATATCCCAGGTTATATAAGGTGCTACCTCCCAGGCTGTCTTCCCTCCGTCTTTCACAGCACATAGCGCCTCATCCAGCCTGTTCCGATGATGTTCCTTCAATTCTCCAATCCGCTTCCTGTGGTCGTTCCAGACTATGCGATGTCCGGGCAAAATGAGATTCACATCAAGTGCATAAACCTTGTCCAGGTTTGCCAGATAGTGCTTAAGTGAATTTTCCAGCTGCTCCCAATGGGTTATGTTAGGTGTGATATCAAAAAGAATATGGTCTCCGCAGATAAGAATCTTCTTGTTGGCTTCATAAAGACACGTGTGTCCCGGTGAATGCCCCGGTGTTTCGATACACCGGAACAGGTAATTCCCGACTTCTATCTCGTCCCCTTCCTCCGTAACTGAGAAGCTAATCTGCCGTCGCGAGCTGTACCGAAAGCCGGGATGGCCCTCCCATACTCTTTTCATTTCATCCTCAGGAAAGCCGTTAGAATGATAAAAAACGAAGTGCTTTTTCCAGTAATCTTCAGACGGCTGGAAATTGACGAAGGAAGCTTCCGTCTTGTTGAAGTATATTTTAGAGGTATCGGAGGCTAAAACGCCGACCAGTCCTGAATGGTCAGCGTGCAAGTGAGTAATAAAAAAGTCTGTCTTGTCCAGGTCAATACCCAGCTTTTGAAGCGCCGAGTGCATGGGACGCAGACATTCCTCGCGGTTCATTCCCGTGTCTATAATCAGAAACCGCCCGTTCCCTTTTACCATATAAGAATTTAGAGCCTTCAAAGGGCTTCTCGGCAGAGGGATTTCGACTCGGTAAAGGTCAGGTAAAATTTCTTCAATCATTAAGTTAGTCTCAGACTGGTAAAAACGCTTCAGGTATTGTATCACCTTTTGTAGCTTTTTGTCTTTGCTCGACTGTATAATAAGCCCAAAAGCCACAATGGAGGTGACACCATGCCAGACTGGATTGAGGCAGCGCAGGCGCTTAATAAATTCATACGACCGCTTACTTTCCCGGTAGCTGTGAAGCTGGTGAAAAGCGTCGCCGACTTCCCCGAGAAGACCAGACGTCCGTTGAAGGAAATGGGCTTCAAGACGAATATCTGTGTTGGTCTAACACTAACCCGCAAATACGGGTGGACGGTAGGCATGGCGGCTGAGGATAACGCCTGCCCAATCGCCACTTACACTTACGGGTGGAGCGAATCGGAGCCTCAAATTGAAAATGCCTTGATGGAATTCATGAAAGTAATGAATTATGCTGCTAACGACAAAGCAGCTGAAACAACCATGAAAGCTGTCGCCAGTGTCAAACTGAACAAGGGGGCATATGCCGGAGTGGTTTTCTCACCGCTGGAGAGGACTAAAATCGAGCCGGACCTGGTTATGGTTTTCTGTAACGCAGCTCAGGCGATGAGGTTGGTTCATGGAGCCACTCAAAAAACAGGCATAAGCGTACAGTCACTTTTCAGCGGCCGGGGTGGAACTTGCACTGAAGGAATCTTGCAGACATTCAAGACCAGTGAGCCGAAGGTGGTATTGCCCGGAAACGGCGATAGAGTTTGGGCGATGGTGCAGGATGATGAGCTAGCTTTCACCATACCTGTAGGTTTACTCGACAGCGTTATCAGGGGGCTGGAAGCTACTCACGAACGCGGAGTCCGCTACCCGATACCGGTAGACGTAAGACACGAGCCTACCTTCCCCGGCCAGCTTAAAGATGTTAAACGATAAGGCTGTAGCCAGTTTGGTTCGTTAATATTTAGAAACCTCGAGCTCTTCCATTTTGCCGGTAACCATAAAGACGACCCGCTCGCAGATATTGGTTACCCTGTCAGCGGCACGTTCCAGGTTGTGTGCCACCCACATGAGGCGGGTAGCTCGATTTATCGTCTTCGGGTCAACCATCATAAAAGTGAGTAGCTCTCGAAACACCTGGTCGTAAAGGCCGTCAACGACATTATCCATAGTGACAACGTGCTTGGCTAATTCCACGTCGCGGCTGACTAAAGACTTGAGGCTTTTATCAATCATCTCGATGGTCAATTCCGCCATCCGGGGAATATCGATCAGCGGCTTCAAAGGTGGCTCATCGCCAATCATAACTACAATCTTGGCATTGCCTTCAGCATAGTCGCCAATCCGCTCAAGCTCCGTTATAATATTAATAACAGCCACAATGATACGCCGGTCAGCAATGGTCAGCTTCTGCGTACCCATAATTTCAATACACATATTTTCGATAGCAAACCGCATGTCATCGATCTTGGTGTCATCGGCAATTATCTGGTGAGCCATCTTTAAATCCCGGTTTTTTAGCGCTTCGATAGACCGGTTTATCTCCTTGGTTACCATATCACCCATGGCCATGACTTTATCTTGAATTTCCTGAAAACCTTTGCTAAAACCGGCACTCATTTCCATGTTATTACCTCCACAGCAATTTAATTATACACATCATTGGCCACGAAGGCTAAAGCTTTAATTCACTCGACCTGAAATATGGTTCTTATAACTCTTTCTTCAAATTAGTGTAATTACTCTAATCAATGAATATATTGTGGCACCTATAATTGCAGCTCCCGGAATAGTAAAAACCCAGGCCCAAACGATGGTTAAGGTTACGCCCCAGCGCACGGCTGAAAGCCGACGCGCCGAACCCACGCCCGATATGGCTCCGGTGATAACATGGGTGGTGCTTACCGGGATACCTAGATGAGTGGCTAAGAAAATACTAAACGCGCTGGCGGTCTCGGCACAAAAACCGTCAATCGGCCTCAATTTTGTAATTTTCTGCCCCATTGTCTTAACAATCCGCCAGCCGCCGCTCAATGTCCCTAGAGCAATAGCTGCGTGCGCGCTAAGGACCACCCAGAGAGGTACCTTAAATTCGCTGATTAAGCCCGCGGTGAAGAGAAGACTGGTTATAATACCCATGGTCTTTTGTGCGTCGTTGCCGCCGTGGCCTAAACTATAGAGAGCTGCCGAAAAAAGTTGTGAAACCCGCGACCATTTATTAACTGCGGCCGGCGTTTGTTTACGTACCATCCACGTCGTAACGACCTTCAACAAGTAACCTAAAATTAAACCGATAGCCGGCGCCAGGACGATAAAAATCAACGTTTTGTACCAACCACTGGCTATAATCACACCGAAGCCACTCTTGGCTATAGCTGCCCCGGCATATGCGCCGATTAAAGCATGTGAAGAACTGGTGGGCAGTCCTAAGTACCAGGTGAGCAAGTTCCATAAAATCGCTCCGCAGACACCAGCCAGAATAACGATTGGGGTAACCGTACTGACATCAATCATCCCCTGGCCGATTGTTTTAGCCACTGCCGTACCGAATATGAGAAAAGCTACAAAGTTAAAAAACGCTGCCCAGATAACGGCTTGTCTCGGTGTCAAAACCCTGGTGGAGACGACAGTGGAAATAGAGTTGGCGGCATCATGCATTCCGTTGGTAAAATCAAAAGCCAGGGCTATGAGGATGATAAAGGCTATGAATACTAAGCTTAAATCCACCGTATCCCGCCAGGCTGAGTTAGATACAAGTCTGACATAGCGTCTCAGGCATACTTCAGCGCCACGCCTTCCAGCACGTTAGCTACATCCTCGCACCTGTCGATGGCAGCTTCCATATCCTCGTAAATCTCACGCCACTTGATAAGGTGAGCATAGTCTGGTGAGTTGACAAAAAGCTCCGCCAGCGCCGCTCGATAAACGCTGTCCCCCACATTCTCCAGGCGGTTAATCTCCACGCACCGCTTAAGAAGCTTATCTCGGTCAATGCGGTCATGTATTTCGGACACACCCTTCTCTACCTCAGCCGTCGCCTGGACAATAATATTCGCCAGCTCCTTGGCCTTATCAGTGGGACGCTCTACCTTATAGAGCAGCATAGCATCCGCCGCTGAGTGAATGAGGTCAGTTATATCGTCTAGAGACTCTGCCAGCAGAGCAATATCCTCGCGGTCCAGCGGGGTCACAAAGGTACGGTGCAGTTGGGCGACAATTTGATGGGTAATAGCATCACCATCATGCTCCAGGCTGGTTATCATTTCTACTCTTTCCTTAACATTTTCCCAGGTGTTCACCATGTCTCTTAGCTGCTGAGCTATCTTGACCGTATTTTGGGCGCCCTGCTCGAACAGGACAAAGAACTTCTGCTCCCTGGGAAATAAAGAAAACCTAGGCACGGAGTGACCTCCTTTGACGGCAAGATAGAGAATCGGGGAAGGTAATAGAATCTAAGGGCGGGGAAGGGAGCGGGACACCACTCAGTCTGTGATTAAGGCGAAACAGCATAACAATCTGCCACCATCATTTTAGATGAGGCGCAGATAGCAGTCAAGCGAACTCAAGCACGGTAAGAAGACACAACCGTCATGCAGACTTATCTGTGGGCAAATGATACCTAATAAACGTAAATTCTAATTCCTAAGCACTAAACAAATTCAAAGCCATAAATCCCAATGACTAAAAAACGTGCGTTTCGAATTTGGAGAATTGGAATTTTGATATTGTTTGGGGTTTGGAGCTTGGGATTTAGGATTTGACGTAAGGGGTAACCAGAAGCAGAGGCTCCAATCTATCCGAGTTGGGTCTGTATCGATGTGCCGGCGTTGCTCACCGCTTGGTGGTACCAGTAAATTAACTTGCAGTTGGCCTCGATGTTTTCCTTGGCTATAGAAGCAGACACATCCGCACCGAATGGCTCCGTCAGCCTGTCATCGAAAATTGCCTGAGGAAATGCCTCTCTGATTTTTCTAATAGCAATGCTGAAGTTGGCCGCAGCGGAGTAGACCATCTCCGGTCCCAGGAACGAGTAGTCAAAATCATGCTGCGGAATTTCCGCAGCCGGCTCCGGTGACGTCCGGTCGTAAAGCCTGACAAAACTTTCAGTTTGATATGACTTACTTATAGTCTTTTTTTTCACCTTTTTGGTGATAGGAATGCCGCCAGTTAACAAAGTTGCTGTCACATTTAACTTTCTCGTGGTCTTGGTTACCTCAGCCTCCGTATAAGTCTGCATTCTGCCGCTAAGAATCAAGAACGCCTCTCTCGCCTCAATTCGCCTTGCCTGGCCGTTTCTATCATATAACACGATTGCTGGCTTCTCGAATTTCAGGCTGTGCGCCTTGTAAATTTGCGGAGATTTACGGAGTTCCGAATCCGTTACTATAATCGCTACGAGGCCCAGCTCTCTCAGACTTTTAGTGGCCAATTCCGCCCGCTGCATAGTGTCATAGTTGGCTATGATTTTGGGAATTTTCCCCGCCAGTCGAAATCGAGTCTCATAGAGGTTTTTGCCAATAACAGCCCCAACCTTTTCTATCAATTCTTCTTCAAGTGTAGACGGCGGAGCTACTGCCACATGTACAACTTCATATCCAGCCATCGGCATTCCTACATTGGTTCAGCGACCTAATTCTACGATACCACGCTTTCATCTAAATGAAAAGGAGGGAGCTCTCAATTCTATAATTCAGAATTGCCTCAGACTTCGTCAACACCCCGCTGTACAATGAGAAACCATAATTACATCCAGGGTGGCTGCTTGATGTTGGTATTTTCGAAGTAGTCGTTATCCAGAGGTCGCTGGGCGACGCCAGATTCTACGGCGGCTTTGGCTATAGCATGAGCCACGGCTAGGTGCACCTTGGGGTCAAGTGGATTGGGGACAAGTTCGCCTTCGTCAGTAGTGTTGACAATAGCCAGGCTGCCAGCTTTATACATCTCATAGGTTATCTTATTAGCCATAGCGTCCAGCGTTCCCCGCCAGATTCCGGGGAAGCCAAGCAAATTATTGACCGTCCTGCCATCGACAGCCAGAGCTGCGCCCGCTTTTTTAGCCAGCTCCGGAGCAATCTCCGGAAACGGATTCGATAAAGCAAGGATAATCTGCCCTTTCCTCACCATACTCGGTTCTATAAGGCCTGGTACCCCGCTGGTGCCAATAACGATATCAGCCGTCTGCATAATCTCACCCAAATTGCTGGCTATGCCTCCGTGTTCGGTATGCCGTCTAATGCTGGCTTCGGTCTTAGCCGTACCTAAGGCGGGCTTACCAGTGTATCTCAATAAAAACTTTCCAATAGATAAACCGGCGGCACCAAGACCTATAAGTCCCACCTTCGCCTCTTCGAGTGACACGTTACAGAGCTTACAGGCGTTGAGCACAGCTGCCAGCGTCACCACAGCAGTGCCCTGCTGGTCGTCATGCATAACCGGAATATCCAGTTCATTTTCCAATTTCTCCAGAATCGGGAAGCATCTCGGCGATGCTATGTCTTCTAACTGTATACCTCCAAAGGTTGAGGCAATGTATTTTACGGTTTCCACAATTTCGTCAACGTTGGTAGTGTCCAATAAAATAGGAATACCACTAACTCCAACCAGCTCCTGAAGCAGTGCGGCTTTTCCCTCCATAACGGGCATTCCTGCCACAGGACCGATATTGCCCAATCCGAGGATAGCGGTACCATCGGTGACAATAGCCACAGAGTATTGAATGTTTGTATAAGTATATTTAAGGCCTGGCCTATCAGCGATTAACCGGCACACCTCGGCAACGCC
>JBAVQV010000017.1:0-12570 GCA_049694415.1 Dehalococcoidia bacterium | reverse complement strand
TTTTCAATTCAAAAAGATGGTATAAAGCTTCTGGTCATGGGAACGGTCAAAAGGGGAGGCGGCGGGTGCTTATGCCCGGAAGGAGCTGTGCTGAAAAGCCTGCTGAGCCATCTGGTCTTAGGCAGGTCAGAGGTAGTAATTATGGACATGGATGCCGGTGTAGAGAACCTCGGACGTGGAACAGCTAAAGCTGTAGACGCCTTCATCATAGTGGTTGAACCTGGGCAACGCAGTTTTCAAACAGCTAGAGCCATTCAACGTTTAGCCAAAGACCTGGGCGTTAAAAAATGTTATATCGTCGGCTCTAAAACACACGACGACGATGAGCAGCAGTTTATTATTGATAACCTGTCCGATTTTGAGGTGCTGGGTTTTATTAACTATCACCCGGAAGTAGCTGAGGCTGACCGACTAGGGAAAAGCGTATTCGAAACAGCTCCAGCAGCAGTGGCTGAAGCCAGGAATATAAAGAAAAAGCTGGAACAAACCATATCAGGGAAATAGGTTGGCTAAAAAGACTATTAGAGACATAGAAGTCAAGGGAAAGAGAGCTCTAGTCAGAGTGGATTTCAATGTCCCGCTAGATATAAAGACAGGTGCTATTAGCAATGATAGCCGCATTCGGGCTGTTCTGCCTACCATAAAATACCTTGTCGAACATAAGGCGAAAGTTATTATATGTTCCCACCTGGGGCGTCCAGACGGCAAGGTGGTTGAGGGGTTGCGAATGGCTCCCATAGCGCAACGACTTTCTCAACTTATAAACTTGCCGGTATCAACTGCCTCGGATTGCATAGGTACCGATGTGGAAAAAGCAGTAAACAATCTTAAGTCGGGCGATATTCTGCTTCTGGAAAACTTACGCTTTCATGCTGAAGAAGAAGCCAATGACCCCTCTTTCGCCCAGGCCTTAGCTAAGCTGGCTGATATTTATGTAGATGACGCCTTCGGCACTGCTCATCGAGCTCATGCCTCAACAGTAGGTGTAGCTAAATACCTGCCGGCAGTCGCCGGCTTTCTGATGGAAAAAGAATTGGAAGCCCTGGGCAGCCTTCTAACCAGTCCTGAGCATCCTTTCAGTGCTTTGTTAGGAGGTGCCAAAGTCAGTGATAAAATCGGCTTGATTCAAAATATACTGGGCAAGGTCGACTTACTGCTCATCGGCGGCGGCATGGCAGCCACCTTCCTGAAAGCCCAAGGCTACGAAGTAGGGTTGTCTCTAGTCGAAGCCGACAAACTGGGCCTGGCTAAAGAGTTGATAGAAGCTGCCAAAAGAAACGGTGGAGCTTTATTTCTGCCCACGGATGTTATTGTAGCCAGCAGCATAAGCCCGGAAGCTAAAGGTGAGGCGGTTGGAGTGAACAATATACCGGCTAATAAAAATATCGTCGATATTGGCCCCCAAACCGTTGAACTCTTTTCTCAAAAAATAAGGCAATGCCGAACGGTCTTTTGGAATGGTCCTATGGGGGTATATGAGATAGAGCAATTCGCCACAGGAACTAAGGCCATGGCTGAACTGCTGGCCAATTCGAAAGCAACGACTATTATCGGTGGTGGCTCGACAACGGAAATCGTTGAAGAGATGAACCTGGCAAATAAAATGACCCATGTCTCTACAGGTGGTGGTGCCAGCCTGAAATTTTTAGAAGGGAAGAGCCTTCCGGGAGTGGGTGTGCTATTGGATAAATGAAAATGTTTCCATTAGAAGAAATAAGAGAGATTAGCGTAGTTTCAGCATCTAAAATAGTGATGCTGGTTCTCGATGGCCTCGGTGGGCTGCCTGATGCCAAGACTGGCCATACCGAATTAGAAACAGCCCACACCCCTAACCTTGACCAACTGTCTAAAAAAAGTATATGTGGCCTCATCGACCCGGTAAGTCCGGGAATCACACCGGGAAGCGGTCCTGGTCACCTCGCATTATTTGGCTACGACCCGTTAAAATTTACCATTGGACGAGGAGTTCTTGAAGCCTTGGGTATCGGCTTTGAACTGACGAAAAATGACATTGCGGCTCGGGGCAATTTTTGCACCGTTGACGACGATGGATTAATCACCGACCGCAGAGCTGGCCGTATTACGACAGATAAATGCGCCGAGCTGTGCAAGCTGCTGGGTCAGATCAAATTGGAGGGAGTTGAGCTTTTTGTCTGGCCGGTGAAAGAGCACCGCTTTTTGCTGGTACTACGAGGTGATGGGTTGTCTGCAGAGGTAAGCGATACAGACCCTCAGCGGCTTGGGATTGTTCCTAACATGGCTATAACTATAGAACCGCAAGCAAAACACACAGCACACATGGTCAACATTTTTATCGACGAAGCTTCGAAAACCTTAGCCAGGCATCGTCCAGCCAATATGATTCTGCTCCGCGGTTTTTCTAAACTACCTGATATCCCATCCATGAATGAAATATACAAGCTGACATCAGCAGCTATAGCCATCTATCCCATGTATAAGGGGCTGGCTAAATTGATAGGGATGAAAGTATTCAGCGCAGACGGTGGCATCCAGGAAGAACTTAAGATTTTAGCTGATTGCTTCGACAAACACGATTTCTTTTATGTTCACGTCAAAAACGCAGATAGCGCTGGTGAAGACGGCGACTTCAAAAGAAAGGTTAGCGTTATTGAGCAAGTCGATTCCGCTTTACCTCAATTATTAGATTTGAAACCAGAAGTTATTATCGTTACCGGCGACCATTCGACCCCGGCAATGTTGAAAGGGCATAGCTGGCATCCGGTACCTGTCCTGTTATATTCCCAATGGTGCCGGTCTGATGATGTTAAGGAATTCTCGGAATCGGCCTGTATTTCCGGTGGGCTGGGCAGACTTCACGCCACAGACGTCATGCCTCTGGCTATGGCTAATGCCCTGAAACTAACCAAATTTGGAGCTTAACTGTGCGGAAACCATTAATTGCCGGCAACTGGAAAATGAATACTACGCTAGAAGAGGCTAAAAGTCTCGTTAAGGCTATACTTAATGAGCTGGATGGCATAGACGGCGTGGAAAAAGTGCTATGCCCACCATTTATCTCACTGGTTGCCATCAAGGAGCTTTTGAAAGGCACTTCCGTGGAGCTCGGTGCTCAGAACATGTATTTTGAGGACAAAGGCGCCTACACCGGCGAAATATCACCCATTATGCTCGCTGATTTATGCGATTTTGTCATCCTTGGCCATTCGGAGCGCAGACAGTACTTTTTTGAAACAGACGAGATAGTCAATAAAAAAGTGAAGAAGGCTTTCGAAATTAGACTGAAACCCATAATGTGTGTCGGAGAAAGCCTGAAAGATAATGAGACTGGCAAGACCGAACAGCTAATTACCAATCAGGTGAGAGCAGGCTTGGCAGGTATAGGCCCAACAAGCCAGCTTGTTATTGCCTACGAACCAATTTGGGCTATCGGCACCGGGAAGGCGGCTACAGGCAAACAAGCCAACGCCACCATTAGCCTTATTCGCAATATAGTAGCTGGTCTATGGAATAGAGAAACTGCCGAAGCGGTCCGCATACTGTACGGGGGCAGCGTCACCGGAAACAATATTGCGGAATTCATCGCCGCACCTGATGTCGATGGTGCTCTGGTCGGCGGCGCCAGCCTTAAAGCTAATGAGTTCGTAAGCATCCTCAAGCAGACAGCCAACCTCAAATCAACACGATGAAATGCCTTGTTGCTGTTATCGGCCCGACGGCAGCAGGTAAGAGCCAACTTGCCTTACACCTAGCCCAAAAATTACAGGGTGAGATAGTAAATGCAGATAGCCGGCAAGTTTACCGCTATATGGACATCGGCACAGCCAAGCCGAGCCACGCCGAGCTATCACTGATTCCATATCACCTTATTGACCTAATTAACCCTGACGAATCCTTCAGCTTAGCCATCTATCAGAAACTGGCTTTTAAGACCATTGAAGGTATTCAGCAGCGACATAAGCTTCCTCTCTTGGTTGGCGGCAGCGGCCTATATGTTTGGTCTGTGATAGAGGGCTGGAAGATACCGCCGGTGCCTCCAAATGCTGAATTCAGACACAGGCTTGAGACGAAAGCTAAAGAAAATGGCGGCTACACTTTGTATCAAGAACTGCAGAAAGTAGACCCGATGGCCGCCACCAAGATTATGCCCAGCAACCTGCGGCGCATCATCAGGGCGTTAGAGATATGCCAGGAAACAGGACGACCCGTCTCTCAGCTATGGCAGAAACAACCACCACCGTACCCCATTCTAATTATCGGCTTAACTATGCTGCGGGATACCCTATATCGTAGAGTTGACTCGAGGGTAGACGAGATGATAAAACAGGGACTGGTAGACGAAGTTAAAAATTTGATGGCTAAAGGCTATAGCCTGGATTTGCCCTCCATGTCTGGTATAGGCTATAAACAGATAGCTATGTTCATTCAAGGAGAGATGGATTTGACCGTGGCTCTCGAGCAAATTAAAAAGGAGACACGTCGCTTTGCCCGTCATCAATATGCCTGGTTCCGCCCAGGTGACGCCAGAATTCACTGGCTAAATGAATATGATGACATGCCAAAAGAGGCAGCTAGCCTGGTGGCATCATTTCTGGCGGGCCCTCAAAAGTAAGCGGGTCAATCATGAATTTCACTAAATTGCAGGCGACCGGGAACGACTTTATGTTTATAGATGCCCGAAACATGGAACATGACTGGTCTAAGTTTGCCAGAGAAATTTGCCACCGTCAGTTTGGCGTGGGCGCCGACGGTCTTATTCTGGTAGCAACTTCAAATACTGCCAGCTTGAAAATGCGGCTTTTTAACTCGGACGGCTCCGAGGCTGAGGTCAGCGGTAACGGCTTGAGATGCTTTGCCAAGTACGTAATCGATAGACACATGGTTGCTGGCCCAAATTTAACTGTGGAAACGATGTCGGGTGTCAGAACTATAGAAGCAACTGTGTCTCGAGGTAAGGTTATTCACGCCAAAGTGAATATGGGCACACCTCGCTTTAAAGCTGAAGATATACCGGTCTTAATAGACAAGCCAAAAAAGAGTAGAGGAGAAGTTGACATAAAACAGATTCTAGATTATCCTTTAACTGTAGCCCGAAGAGGTCTGACCCTGTCATTTGTGTCAATGGGTAATCCACATGCGGTAAGCTTTTTATTACAGCCTGTAGCTGACTTTCCTCTTTCTGCAATAGGACCGCAGGTAGAAAACCATCCTATGTTCCCAGAACGGGTGAATTTCGAGATAGCCAGGATTTTAGCACGAAAAAAGATAGAGGCCAGGGTGTGGGAGCGAGGAGCCGGTGAAACACTATCCTGTGGCAGCGGCGCTTGTGCTATAGCCGTAATCGCCAGAATTAAAGGTTATATAGATGATGAAGTAGACATAATGTTAGAAGGCGGTAATTTGTCTGTAGACTGGAATGGGGCAGGGGAGGTATATTTGAGTGGGCCTGTTGAAGAAGTTTTTACTGGAGAGTGGCCAAAATGAAATTTTCGCAGCGCCTTGACAAACTTCCACCATATCTATTTGTAGAAATTAATAAAAAGATCACCGAGAAGAAAGCCAGGGGAGAGGATATAATCAGCTTCGCCATTGGCGACCCTGATATGCCAACACCACCGCATATAATCGACCAGCTTTGTAAGGCAGCCCGTGACCCGGCAAATCATCGCTACCCGGAGACTGCTGGACTACCTGGACTTTGCCTGGCTATAGCTCAGTGGTATCACAGACGCTTCGGAGTCACACTTGACCCGAACAAAGAAGTATTACCCCTCATCGGCTCTAAAGAAGGCGTTGGCCATATATCATTCTGCTTCATCGATACTGGCGATATAGCTCTGGTACCAAGCCCGGGATACCCGGTATACTCCATGAGCACGTTGCTGGCTGGCGGCAAGCCTTACTTCTTGCCACTGACTGAGAAGAATGACTTTCTGCCTGACCTGGAAAGCATTCCTAAGAAAATAACCGACAAGGCTAAGCTATTATGGCTAAATTATCCCAACAATCCTACTGGGGCAGTGGCCGATATCGCTTTTTTCCAGAAGGCAGTGCATTTCGCCAAGAAACATAACCTGGCTATATGCCACGATGCCCCTTATACAGAAGTTGCCTTCGATGGCTATCTTGCACCAAGCCTCTTGCAGGTGCCTGAAGCTAGAGAAGTCGGCATAGAATTTCATTCTTTGTCCAAGACTTATAACATGACTGGCTGGAGAATAGGCATGGCCGTAGGCAATACCCGAATGATAGATGCTCTGTTTCGGTTCAAATCCAACCTCGACTCGGGTATCCCACAGGCAATCCAGCAAGCAGCCATCGAAGCTTTGACAGGCCCTCAGGACTCCATTGCCGAGCACAATGCCGTTTATCAGCGACGTCGAGACAAACTGGTTAAAACCCTTAATGATATAGGCTTAAGAGCCAGGTCACCTAAAGCCAGCTTTTACATCTGGGCCAAGATACCCGATGGCTATACATCAGTATGGTTTACGACTGAATTGCTGGACAAAGCTAACGTAGCAGTCACTCCAGGAACAGGCTACGGAAGTGCCGGTGAAGGCTACGTCCGTCTATCATTAACCTTACCAGACAACCGCCTTGATGACGGTATAAGCCGATTACTGAAGTGGCATAGGGCTAAGAGAAAATAAGTTAACATAATGTTTTAAACTATGCGACGAACCATGCTCAAAACTCGAACTGAAAAAGAGAAGGCTTTTCTGGTTGGTATTGATAGCAAATCCTCTGCCGACAACTGGTCGATTGGCAGTTCTCTAGAGGAATTATCCTATCTGGCTAAGACAGCCGGCGCTGAAGTGGTTGGCAGGTTAGCCCAGAAACTTGGAAGACCGTCTCCCACTTATTATCTGGGCAAGGGAAAGTTAGAAGAGCTAATTAAGCTCAAGGAGCAGTCTCCATACAGAGTGGTCATCTTCAATGATGAGTTGTCACCACGGCAGCAGAGAAACCTGGAAGAAGCTCTGGAAGTCAAGGTTATCGACCGCACAGCGCTGATACTGGACATTTTTGCCAGGCAAGCCCAAACCCGAGAAGGCCAGCTACAGGTAGAACTGGCTCAACACCAGTATCTCTTGCCGCGCCTCGCCGGACAGTGGAGCCATCTTGAACGTCTAGGCGGCGGCATTGGCACCAGAGGACCTGGTGAGTCACAGTTAGAGACAGACCGTCGTCTCATCCGCAGGCGAATCCAGCGTCTCCGGAGTCAAATCGAGGCAGTGAGACGGCATCGGGCGCTGTACCGGCAAAAGCGCAGGGATAGCCGTATTCCTGTAGTAGCCCTGGTCGGCTATACCAATGCCGGCAAAAGCACCTTGCTCAATGCCTTAAGCCAGGCTGATGTCCTGGTTGAAGACAAGCTTTTTTCTACCTTGGACCCGGTGACCCGTCGCTTGGTTTTGCCGGATGGTCAGCAGTTTTTACTAACCGATACGGTTGGCTTTATTCATAAGCTGCCACCATCTATAGTCGCTGCCTTCAGAGCTACGCTCGAAGAACTAACTGAAGCCGATTTGCTCCTGCATTTAGTTGACATAACGCATCAAGACGCTGCGGAGCAATTCCAGACAGTAGAGGAAATCCTTGCCGACCTCGACCTGGCCAACAAGCCTCAGATTACAGTCCTGAACAAGATGGACTTAGTTGCTGGTAACCAGGAGGAAATGAACAGATTAGCTCTGGCCACGGTTGTAAAACCACCGGACGACAATACGTTAGCCATCTCAGCCTTAAAAGGCTGGGGACTGGACAAGCTTTTGGCTAAAATAGCCGCCCATATATGCTGACATCTTGACAGAAGATATGGGAAATATTAAAATAGTACTACTTCGCACAACGGCACTTTTACGAAGTATGGATAAGCCAAATAAGTTGGGTTGAAATATGCTAGAGCCACTTATTGATGATTTCCTGGAATACCTCGAGGTCGAAAAAGGACGCTCGCCCCTAACAATCCGTGAATATCGTCATTATCTGAACCGTTTCCTCGACTGGCTCAAGACGAACACGAAGACTACAGAGCCTGGTGACATAACGTCTGAGCTTATCAGAAGATACCGGTTGTATTTAGCACATCTACATAATTCAGATGGGACTCTAATAAAACGTGTCACTCAAACTTATCATATCGTTGCCCTGAGAGCTTTTTTGCGTTATTTGATGGTTCAGCGGGATATTCGCACCCTATCACCAGATAAAATTGAACTGCCAAAGCAAAGCCCGCGTTTAGTGGCTTTTTTGACCTCGGAGCAGCTGGAAAGGCTGCTTAATAGCCCACAGATATCGGACGAGGCCGGTCTTAGGGATAAGGCCATCCTGGAAACTCTGTTCAGCACCGGGCTCAGGGTTTCTGAATTGGTACGGCTAAATCGTGACCAAATAAACCTGGACCGCAAAGAATTTGGCGTTAGAGGCAAAGGAGATAAACTAAGGGTTGTCTTTCTGTCAGATACGGCGGCATACTGGCTCGAGCGCTACCTGCAGACACGCAAAGACAGCTTTAAACCGCTGTTTATTCGTTACAGCGGTCGAGTTGATACTGCAAAGGATGGCGAGAAGATGCGATTAACTGCCAGGTCGGTACAGGAAATCGTTAACAAATATGGTAAAAGATGCGGTTTACCCATCGAAGTCACTCCACACACCCTGAGGCACTCTTTTGCTACGGACCTGCTAATCGGCGGCGCTGACCTTCGCTCCGTTCAAGAAATGCTTGGCCACGAGAGCATCAGAACAACCCAGGTGTATACTCATGTTACCAACAAGCATCTGAAAGAAGTCCATCAAGCCTTTCATAGTAGAGACAAAAAATAACTCTAATATATTATGTCAAGTGTTTTGGGGTCTGGTATTATCTCCCAGTATCTGCCCTAACATATAAATTCATTGGCACTTTCATGGTGCTTTTCGATGGCTCCAAGATTATAACCTGAGCATTCAGGCTAGCTGGAAGATATCAAGAGAATATTATAGAATGCAGGCAGTCCTGCTGCAGAGCATTTGATGGATAAGACATGAGTAAATACGAGGTCATCATCATTGGCGGTGGTCCAGCCGGCCTTACTGCAGGTTTATACACATCCAGAGCCGGGCTGAAGACCCTGCTTATAGAGCGTGGTATATTCGGTGGCCAGATAATGAATGCCAGGCAGGTAGATAACTATCCCGGCTTTCCTGAGGGCATCTCTGGCTTTGAATTAGCTTCGCTTATGCACGAGCAAGCCATCAAATACGGACTGGAGACGATCAACGCCACAGTAACAGCTATTAAGCCGGCATCCGACTACAGTGTAATTACCGCTGAGAGCAATTTTGAAGCTGAAGCGGTGATTATCGCTGCCGGCTCGGAATATCGCAAGCTTGAGGTTCCGGGTGAGGAGGAACTTCTGGGCCGTGGTGTTTCTTATTGCGCTACTTGTGATGGCTTCCTGTTTCGTGACCATGATGTAGCCGTGGTCGGAGGCGGCGATACGGCCATTACCGATGCCTTAGAGTTAAGCGAGCACGCCAGCAAGGTCTACATCATACATCGGCGAGACCAGTTCCGTGCGGGTCAAGTACTTAAACAAAAGGCTTTAGCCCGGCCCAAACTGGAACCCGTCTGGAATACGGTGGTTGAGGAAGTTATCGGAGATAATAAAGTGAGCGCACTCAGTATACGCAACGTGAAAACAGGTGAGATTACTAAGCTCGAAGTGGCTGGCGTCTTCGTTGCCATCGGGTTTGAACCCAACAGCCAGAGCTTCGCCGACATCATAGAGCTGGATAAGAACGGTCTTATCAAGACGGATGAGTTGATGGCCACATCGGCGCCAGGCATCTTTGCCGTTGGTGACATACGCAAGAATTCACCCCGCCAGGTTGCCGGCGCCGTCGGCGACGGCGCCACCGCGGCTCTATCCGCCTTCAAGTATCTCCGCGAAAGAAGCTAGGCTGCAGCCTAAGACCAGCTCCCACACAGCAATCAAGCAAGTAATGAAAGCAAGTTATTATGCCTTTTTAAGTTGACCTAGGATGGTGGGCTCGGCAGGGTTCGAACCTGCGACCAACCGGTTATGAGAGTTGGTGTTTAGCAAATTATCACTCATGTTCTTCATCCTATTTTAATGTTAATTGCATCCCATCGACATTTCACTCAGATCTTATGTCCTTCAATGATTCGGCTAATTTTCGCTTAGCATCTACACACCTTTCGTATGGCCTTTGAGCCAATTTACTGGCTAATTCATGTGGCCTTTGCCCCACTACATCCCCTTTTCTTATCTCCTCAACCAGGTTATCTATTTTAGCGCTTAGCTCACGGACTTCCTTAACCAGGGAATCGACAGTGGCATTTAGCCCCCACTTTGATCCATGTTTACCGGCCATGTGCCCATTCAAGCCCCTTCTATCTTTGAAAGTAGCCCCACATTTGGGACAAAATACTCGAGGTTTTGCCCCTTGGTTATCGTTAACCTTGTCTCTTATGTTTTCCATATTTACAATTTTACCCCATCCAAGCGGCAAAGTCAATGTACGAGTATGTCGGTCTGTTATCGTGAACACCTCGGTACTGCTTACTGAGCCACTTAGAGCTGTGTCTTCGAAGCTACTTAAATTTGTCGTCAATTCTGCTGCAACTTCCAGCTCAACTTCAATTTGACTTTGAACTTGAAAAACTAAAGCTAAGCTAAAATTCCGAAGCTTAGCTTATAGATCTCTATATATTATTGTGAAATATCCTTGATGTAACAAATCAGGCTATTGTTCAACAGAAGCATTGCCCTGAAGTAAAGCACCGTGATTCATTCGAGTTACTGGGTGATTACCATGAAAAATAGGTATAATACCTTTGGGAAGGTCGCACGCTGGAGGTAGGTCAAACTGCAGCAACATTTTCTGCCGGAATTCCTGCTCTATATTCAGGTAGGCGTGGTGCTCGGCCTCATTGTACTGCTGATAATATCACTGAGTAACCTGAGGTACCTGCGCCGCCTGCATATTTACCCACAACCCCCGAATTTTCCCCGTTTCTCTGTGCTGGTACCAGCACGCAACGAAGAGGAAAACATCGGGAATTGTGTTAGCACTCTCCTCTCTCAGGACTACCCCCATTTTCAGGTGATTGTGGTGGACGATAACTCCACAGACAGGACCTGGGAGATTCTTCAGAAATTGGCCAGCAAAGATACAAGGCTAAAGCTGCTGAAGGGCAAACCGCTCCCGCAAGGCTGGCTGGGAAAGCACTGGGCATGTCACCAGCTCGCGCAGTCTGCGGACGGCGAGTTGCTTCTGTTCGTCGATGCAGATACCACTTATCAACCTGATATGCTCCGCTATGCCGCAGGCGCCATTATTGCAGAGAAAGCCGACCTTATTTCTGCACTTCCGCGGCAGATAGTGGTCACGTGGTCAGAACTGCTCGGCGTACCGGCGTTCTATTTTGGTATACTCTGCGGAATACCGTTGGGTCTGACCAATCGTCAACGCAATCCTCTGCTTTTAGCAGTTCTAGGCCAGTTCCTGCTTTTCCGCAGGGAGGCATATACAGAAGTGGGCGGCTATGCAGGAGTGAGGCAAAATGTAGTAGATGACCTTGCAATCGGCAGGAAGGTGCTTGGTATGAGATTCGCCTATAGTCTTCTCGATGGCAATGGACAGGTATCTTGCCGAATGTATCGTAATTTTCACCAAACATGGACAGGCTTGACTAAGAGCACCTTTGCTTCATTAAATTTTGATCCGTTTTTACTCATTTTCATGCAGCTAATCGTGCTGCTCCTCTTCGTAGAACCGTTGATTGTCTTCATAATGGGCCTTGTGCAGCCATTCCCTTTTGACATTACAGCAATGGCAGGGCTGGGTGTATCCCTTTCGCTTCTGCTTTTCGGGATAAGTCACCACCGCTTCCAGTTTCCTCTCTACCTCGTATTCCTCTATCCAGTAAGCGCCATCTTCATGGTGGTCATCGCCATTGCTTCGATGGTGCTGACCATGCAGGGCAAAGCGAAGTGGAAGGATCGTAGTATGCCAAAACGGCAAAGTCATCATTCGGTCGTGTAATTAGGTAAGTATTATATCCTCCCTAATGCCGTAATTACATTCACACAGGCACCTGTGCAGAAAGCAGCTCACATCTCTCAGGAGTATTGGTTCTTATAGATATGCAAATTGAACAAAGCGCTGGATTATTATGATTGAACAAAATGGACTAATGTGCAGCAGTATAGGGTCTTCTAGCGGCCTTCGCTTAAAGCGCGCCTCACCTCTCTCTTTAGCTGATCGGCATCAAAAGGCTTCTCAATATGTGGAACTTTAGTCTCGGACAGAAACTTTTCGGTATCCGCGGCCATAACATCGCCGGTGATGAAGACTACTCTCCGGGCTAACGATCTGGCTATCTTCTGGATACTCTCGTATAGCTCCACGCCATTCGTGCCAGGCATCTTGATATCCACCAAGATGAGGTTGTATCTCTTGTTTTCAATTTTCTTCAAAGCATCAGCAGCGTTATCTACAGTCTCTACCTTGTGACCTTCACCAGTTAGCACCCGATTGACCACGTCCCTTACCACTTGCTCATCATCCACCACC
>JBAVQV010000016.1:0-25506 GCA_049694415.1 Dehalococcoidia bacterium | reverse complement strand
ACCGATATAGCGCCCACGCCAGACTGCAAGACCATTTACCTGGCTTCGGTCAATGCCTGTGGTGCTAGCACCTGCTACGTCACTATGTCAGCAAACGTGACTTGCTACGCTGGAAATGGTGCTGCCTTTGGCCAAAGTTCCAACTGCACCATCGATATAACGACATTCCCATCAGCTGCTTGCGGTACGTTTCTGTCTGCTGCTGACAATACTTCAACCTTTAGTTGCACCTATGATCCGGTCAGTTGCAAATGCAGTTACGACATTACATTAAAGGGCAATTTGCATTGTGCCTGCTCGAACTGCGCGACCTGTACTGTGCCCTTTAATAGTAAAACGGATAATCCTCTGTCGGGTCAAGGTACAATTCAAACCGTTAGCGGTGCTCCCAAGTCGGTTACAGTCAGTTTGACCGCCGCCGTCAACTGCAGTTCTCAGCCCGGTTGCACGGCGGTGAACCAAGGCACGTGCTGCTTCGACAGCGTGTGGCGCACCAGCATGAATAACGACGTGGTATCACCGCTGCCACCTATGCCGGTAGGCACAATCTGGGAGAGGGTGTTTACCCACGTAACTGCGCCCGATTGCACTGGTATCCAGACCGATAAGGCCATACTGAGGTTGGTGCCTTACTGCACCGACCCGACCGGCGAAATCATCGCCTGGGCAGTCTATGATCCTACCCAGACTTTCCAGCACGGCGTAGCTGCCTGGTCGCCTGACTTCGGCGATTACTGGGCAATGCTAACGCCGCGAAACCCGGTTCAGGATTTCACCTTCGAGTCGAGGACGGTTATGTACTTTCTCAGCCCGGGCGGATTGGTCCAGAAGATGCCGTATACCGGCACTGCCTGGTCTAGCTCCTTAGCCAGCGTTGATTCAGGGCTGTCTTACGGTGCTCACACCATTGCCGCTTATCCCGAGGGCAAGGTGCTTGTTGGCGCGAGTGCCGCGACGAACGCTGTTTACTTTCCTACGTCATACTCCGGTAACTTCAACACCGACAGCCCGACGTTCAACGTCGAGATTCTGTCCGGCTCCATCGGCGGCGGCAATGTCCATGTCGCCTTCGACCCCAACTTCAAGGACAATAGCATCTACTACATCGGCGTCGACGGTGCTGGCGGCTCGGTGTCCCGCAACACTCCGGGTGAGCAGCTGAGATGGGGTGGCACCGACATGATGGATGTTGCCAACGGCGCTGTCGGCTGCCCGCATCGGGTAGGTCAGTACGGTATAGTGCTTGCCTTCACCGGCCAGGCGCTGTACTCGGCTCATAGATCGCTCCTAGACCAAACGCCGATCACGAATAATGTACAATGCGGCGTTGACCGCACCATCGATGACGGCACCGGCCATTACGGACCGCTCTCCGGTATGCCCAAGCCGGGCATTGCCTGGGACCACCTGTCGGCCGGCTTCCCCACTCCAGCTCCGTGCTTCACTCTGGAGCCGTCTTCGCTTAAGATCTGCGGCTGCTGCACACTGGACACCGACAGCACGCTGTACGCCATCGACGATGCCCCTTATTCTCCTGGCGTTTCAGGCTTAATCTGGGCCTTCACCGACTGCCTGGCTAAGAGGGGACCCGCCCTCGTAACCGAGGACAAGGCCCTCATCGGCTGTGACCCGGTATCCGGCAGGGCTGGTGAAGTCAACCTGTGCTGGGAGCAGCTCTGCGTAGCTAACGGCTACGATATCGAGATCGCCAAGGATGCCGACTTCACCATTAGGGTTGTCGACTGGGTCATCGAGAACACTTGTGATCCCACTCTTTTCCTCTCTCCAGCAGATGTACAAAAACCGTGCGTCTACTTCCCTGCTGGCGGCGGTGCTTCGGTAAATGCCGAATCAGACACTGCAGCAATGGGCTCAGCCATTGCCTTCTACGGCAACCTCGAGTGCGGCCACACCTATTACTGGCGTGTCAAGGCCCGCGAGTGCGCCACCACACAGGTTATCCGTAGCCCGTGGTCTGATGCCAGGAGCTTCAACGTCAAGGCTGGCCTTCCGGTAGTAGCCTCGTACTCAGGCCTACAACTTCTGTCTCCTGCCAACGGTAGCATGGGAGTAGTACCCGTCAAGTCACCGTCCTTCTCCTGGGCACCGTTAGGTGAGAACACGAAGTACAAGTTCCAACTGGCTAAGGATTCGGCCATGACCCAAATCGTCAAAGAGGCCGAGGTGACTAACACCGCGTACATGTACGATGGCACGCTGGATTACAGCACACCCTACTTCTGGAAAGTGTCGTGTGTAGACCCAGCCTGCGATGCGTCCGCTACCTTCAGCTTCGTGACGGAGCCGAAACCTGCAGAAGCAGCAGCAGCACCAGTAGCTCCAACCCCACTGTGGGTTTGGGTTGTTATCGCTATCTTTGCTATCCTGGTGATACTGATCCTGATTCTCACCTTTATGACACACCGAAAATAAGCGTATCCGCTTGAGAGAAGTAAACTCAAGGGTCAGGGCCGCTCTTAATTGGATGAGAGCAGTGGTGAGACAGGTCACTGAAATCCATCAGGCTACAAGCCAATAGCAGTGTCTTTCATGACTACAGCAGTGAGTTTGTCTGAGGACTGAACGAAAGCCTGAAATGTTTGCAGTGCTTTGAATTTTCTCCGAATTTTTTCTATAATTCTCTTGATTTGGCTCCTCGGTGATGAAAAAACTGCAGGTCGTTAAGTGTCGAAAACTGTAGTTTTAGCTTCAAATCGGGGAGGTTTAACGAGCCACGTTTTCCTAAACTGCGTGTCGGGCGTTCGAATCACCCCAGGGGTATTATGAACTAATTTTCTATAAGAAGCTTCTGGCACGTCATTCTTCTTCTTTAATTATTCAAATTACAGACGCTTTGCGCCGTCCACCCATACAAAATATTAGTGCTGCACACTTTTGTGGAACTTGCCTAAAATGCGTTGAACTGCCTACTAGTTTCCTCTATAATGTCCACACAAACGGGCCAGCAAATTGACGCTCTGTCTGGAATTCTGGAGTTAGAACCGCGGAGCAGAAGGGCACATCTATTTACTGTTTGTGATATAGGGGTGTAGCTCAGTTGGTAGAGCAGCGGTCTCCAAAACCGCAGGTCGCGGGTTCGAATCCTGCCGCCCCTGCCAGTTTTTCATATCTGGCACATGGCTTGCAGCCAGCACTCTGCTAATGTCTATGACTTCTCAACTTCAGTTACAGTACTGTTATAATTGCTTTTCTTCAAAACAAATAAAATTTGGGCTTGGTTATATTCACTACTATTTCAGAAGTGGTACAAACAGCACGGTTCGGCTGAACCACAATCGTGGTAGACTTGACTGCCGCTTTGCCTAAATTTTCGGGTGGACACTAGCAGACTTCCAGAAAGCCAGAGCGTTTCCAGTGTCTTACATTCCGGGCAGACAACGATAACCTCATCAATTGGTGAACATGTGTACTGTCCGTTTTCTTCGATAACTTTTTGAACATGTTGTTGGGCTAACGCAACGAGCATATATTTTCCCTCCGGAAAAATTTGTTATTGTCATTGTAAGCAAGCGACTGTAAAAAAATCATAAAATGGCGCCCAAAATAATTAAAAATTCATTAAATTTCACAGTATCAGATTCTAGGGATACAGTTGGTTCCCATCATCATCTTCAATGATAACGGCGTTCTCCGGGCAGCTTTCAGCGGCACTCATCAACATGTCTTCATCGACAGATTCCGGCTTTAGAACTACGGCTTTATTGTTCTTATCCAACTTGAACACAGTTGGCGCCACAGCTACGCAGTTCCCTATTCCTATGCACAAATTTCTATCAACTTTTACCTTCAAGCGGCACCTCCACACAATGCTTACTTTGATTGCATCCTCTATTCCGCTATTTAATAAATGTCAGTCTCATCCGGAACAAGACGTCTACTGTCCCCAAGCCTACACTGGCTAAGGCAAGTTTTGTGCTAATCTCAATAGCACAAAACCTATGGAACCCAGTGCCAGGGCAATGACTATCATATAGCCGCCGGTTGCCATGGCTATCGTAGTTACGCCGAAACTCAATACCCCCAGGTACAAATAGTTCTCCAGGTTTATTGCCTGAGCGTAGGTCACATCTTTAGGATTAGCCGGGTCGAATTTACCACCAGCCAACAGGTCTGAATACGTGGGAGCTATTCCATGCCGATGTCCCCGCACGGTATCACCCGCTATTTGCGCTGTCTCGGCGCTATCAATTATCTGGTTAGCGTTACTCCCTGTGATACCTAGCGATGATAATGTTATACTTTCCTGCTTCATGGTATCAGTAAGCCAGATTCTTTTTGAGATGCCTTCATACATAAATACGACTCCTATTAAGAAGGCAACAGCTCCAAATACTAATATCAAAATGCTCAGGTTTCTAATTATTCTGCTCATAGCAACTCCTTTTTTCGTTGTGATTTCCTCGCACAAAGGATTCTCTCTTTGATTTATATTTACTCATTCGCCTCCTTTCAAAAATCCCCACCTTCATTTATTAGTCTTATTAGTCTATATCTACTTAACTACTGGAAGTGTCAGCACAATCGTAGCAGGCAAGCAATAAAAAAGTCATAAAACAGTCATGGTTAAAAGTTAAATAATTATGAAATTCCGATGAATACGGCTGGGAGATAAAACATAGCCTATATCAGATTATAAGGTAAATAAATCAAATAGCTATATTTAATCTCTAACCACTGATGAACGATGTTTAACTTGGTGCCGTTCTAGGGGTAGTGTAAACAGGAAAGTGGCTCCGCGGCCAGGTTCCGACTCCACCCAGACTCGACCTCCGTGAGCTTCTACCAGTCTCTTGCAAACCAGTAGGCCTAACCCAATACCTTTTACTGTATTAGCTTGAGAAAATCCCAGCCGCTCAAAAGGCCTAAACAACTTGTCTTGGTCATGTAGCGAGATGCCTACCCCCTGGTCTTTAACTGCTATCACCAAATTTTCTTTTTTCGGTTTAACAGAGACTGTTATCTGACTGTCTTTTGGCGAATACTTAATCGCGTTCTCTAGAAGATTGCGCAATATGTGTTCCAGCCTGACCGGGTCAGCATACACCCCGGGCAGCTTCGACTGAACATCTATAATGAACTTATGGCTTGCAGACTGCTGCTTCATCCTATCCGCCACATCTTGAACCAAAGCTTCAATGCTGATTGATTCTCTATGAAGCAAGAGACGCTCGGACTGGGCTCTAGAAAGTTCCAGAAGGTTCGACAGTAAATGAGAAAGTGATTCTGCTTCCCAAACTGCATCCTGAAGCAGTTGGCTTCTTTCCTCAGCAGATAGACGTGTTTCCTCAGTTAATATTGTATGCAGAGCGCCAATAATAACAGTCAGTGGCGTACGCATCTCATGCGACACTAAACCAATGAACTCGTCCTTCAACTCGTCTAATTTTTTGCGCCCAGTAACATCGCGAAGAAATACAAAAAACCGCCCACCTTTGATGTCCATATAATTGGCACTGACTTCGATATCGACAATTCGGCCATCTTTGCCGCGGTGACGAGTCTCAAAGCGTGCTGAACCAAGCTCTACTATTTGGCGAATATGTTTAACGGTATCGTCTGCTGTTTCTTTTGCCTCCACATCTCGGACACCCATATTTAGTAGCTCCTCGCGAGTGTAGCCGACTAGGTTGCAGTAGGCGTCGTTCACGTCCAGGAAACGGCCGTCTTTGTCTGTGAGCCAGAAACCATCTATAGCAGTGCTAATAATAGCTTTTATTTCTTCCTCTGATCGCTTGCGTTCGGTGGTATCAATCAAGGACAGCACCAATCCTTCTACCTTGCCTGAAATACCCTTTACCGGTGTGAGCGTCCAGTCCCAATAGGTAACACCACGCCACAATTGGTCTTTAAATATAAAAGGTTTGTCGTAGAACGCTACCGGCTCTCCCGTGTCACGTACTTTCTCAAATATAGCCTGATTCTCCTTATCCGGGAACAGGTCGAAATGGTTTCTACCTATGAGTTCATCTATTGCATAGCCAGAACCAGCAGCATAGGCTGAATTCACACGTACGAAATTGAATTCGCGGTTAAGGTAAGCCAGTTGAGCTCCGGTGTTACTCATAATTGTCTCGAGAAGGTCTTTCTCTCTCTCCAAACTCAATGCCACCTCTTCTATACGTCGCCTCTCCTCATTGAGCTGAGCCAATAGCTGCTCACGCTCGTGCTCCATCTGCTTGCGCAAGGTGATATCACGGTTCACCATCACCATTCCAACCCTATTCCCGTTGCTGTCTTCAAGCGCACTTGCTGAGACAAACATATAAACGGTAGTTCCGTCCTTTCTGCTATGGATAAGCTCTCCATTCCAATTTCCCTTTTCAGTAATTTCTTTGAGAGCTTGTTCTCTGGTGGCGTCAATAAACGTCCCCTTAAGGATAGCGGACAACGGCTTGCCTACGACCTCTTCAGGAGCCCATCCATATGCCCTCTCCGCAGCCCTATTCCAGGCCTGTACATTTAAATCCAGGTCGGTAGCTATAACAGCGTCGGAGACATTGCTCAATAAATTTGCCTGATACTGGAGCGCATCCTCCGCTAGCTTGCGCTGGGTGATATCAGCAATGGCACCCACAATATGGACAGCACGTCCGTTTTCATTACGAACAATTTTTGCAGTATCCTCCACAAAAAGATAATGGCCCTTTTTGTGCCGCATACGATACTGAATGCGATAGTCCTGAGCCGTTTTAATAATTTCTGACATTTGTCTTCTGACAACTGGAAAATCGTCGGGATGCATCCGGCTGTACCACCAGCGTCTTGTTAACGAAACCTTCCCGGACTTATAGCCGAGAAGCTCTTCCAAACCGCTAACAGCCACTACTTTGCCTGTATCCACAAAGACATCGTAGACCATAGTGCGGGAGGCAGTGGAAGCCAGCCGGAACCTCTCTTGGCTCTCCAGTAGAGCCATCTTCGAAATGCTATATCCGGACCTCTCTAAAAGCTCCCATTCACCTTCCTGTTTAATAAGAGCAAACTCGTGATTTCTAACAACATCAAGTACATCAGCGGCGTTGCACCTATCAAGGCAATAGGTACATAATGCCAGCATCTTATATTGACCAATGACATCGCTAATGGCAGCTTCGTAATCGGTGAAACTTTCCCAGTCTTCCCTTTCAAGCCAGAAGGTGTTACCAGTTAGTCGCAATCCAGAATAGCCCTTAGCCAAAGCTTGATTGAGTTTATCAATCCAACCATTGAGCACTCTCTGTAAGTCGAAAACGCCGTCTTGGAGATACCATTTATCATGGGGTATTATCTCTATCTGGCCTTTAGCCAAATATTGAGCAAAATCCGGCATGGTTTTTGCCATAGCCCTTTTCGCTTCGCGCGAGCTCAGGGGTTCAGCCGTAATCCACATACAGAATTCATTGCCTTTCAAGCCGGTATTAAAATACGGGACCAGGATATCAAGCAAATCCTGCCTGGTTTGATAGAACTGGCAAAAGTGAGTACCCCAAGGTACACTGCCAATGATTTTACTTCCCGTTTCCCTAAGTTCAGTCGCCATAGTCACCCTCTCCTAATGCACAGGTAGAAGCCTTCTGTCTAAAGACCTTCAACTATCCGAAGTTTGAATTACTTAGTGCTTCACTATCATTGTATTTTAGATTTAAGCTTCTGTTAGGTCAAGAAAGGACTCCACATGTACAAGAAACAGACTAATTAGGTATTTGCAGCGCCTGAGGCGCATCGTTGACATTCGCCAGGTGGCAGAGCTACTATGTTATAGTAGCTCGCTTATCTGAGGCTTATTCTATGGATAAGTTCTGTATACTGTTAGTCGATGATGAAGAGCGCATAATTAATTTCCTCAGAGCCAAGCTCAAGATATCGGGATATGATGTACTGGTAGCCACAAATGGCGTTGAAGCTCTCGAGCAATTCCGGACTCACGAACCTGACCTGGTAGTCCTTGACCTCGTCATGCCCAAGATGGATGGTTTTGATATGCTCAAGGAACTGCGTAGCTTTTCATCGGTACCTGTCATTATTCTCAGCGCCAAAAGAGCCGATGTTGATAAGATTAAAGGTCTCCATCTCGGTGCCGACGATTACTTACCAAAGCCTTTTAATCCAGATGAGCTGCTCGCCAGAATTGAAGCAGTTAAACGCCGCCTGGAACCGGTTGAAAGGCGCAAGACCAGCGAGACCATCTCATTTGGCGATGTAGTGATGGACTTCAAGACTCATTCTGTTTCTGTTAAGGGCAGAGCAGAGTATTTGACCAGAATCGAGTGGCTATTATTAAGTGAGCTTGCCCAAAACGCCGGTCGCGTTATGCTTTACGAAGAACTCCTTTCCAGAGTTTGGGGGCCGGAATACCGCAACGATGTTCAGCTCCTTAGGACATGGGTTTGCCGTCTCAGGTCCAAACTGGAAGAAAGACACGATGAGCCCAAGCTCATCCTCACTATGCCCAGAGTAGGCTACATCATAAAACAGCCCTGAGTTCCGCAATTACTCTCGAGAATTCTCCCTTCTAAAGTCTTGCCTTATCTACTGCCCTGCTGCAGTCAGTCCTTACTATGTTATAAGTTTTTAATTTTTTTGCTTACAGTTTTATGACTTTTTAATCACCTGCTTAGTATCATGTACTCATACCTTTGGTTACTTGTCTGTTATTTAGCAACCATAAAAGAATAACTAAGAAGACCTGGCCCGACCGCTTTAAAGATCTTCATAGGTAGTGAGAACCATCTGTCTATCCTGGCTGAGGTTACAGCGTAAAGTAAGGATAAAAAAGGAGGTTGAAAATGGCTATATCAGGCAAATATGGTAAATTGACCATCTCGCGCGTGGGCGAGGAGGAACCCGTGTTCGTCCTCCGAGCCCAGGACAAACTTGCAGAGCCAACTATAGAAATGTACCGTTTGCTGGCAGCTTCGCACGGCAGCCAATTGACCAGTACTCTGCAGAAAGAAATTGACACATTCCGAAAGTGGAAGGGCACCAAAAAATTACCCGATTAATATGGTCTATATAGGTCACAGCGGATGATTGACGGAAAGTGCATTTGTATCTTAATTGAGGAAGGGTTCGAAGATATCGAAGTAGTAGAGCCACTCAGAGTGTTGAAGGATTTTGGCGCCAAGGTTTTGCTTATCAACCTTGTTTCACGGCCAACTTATAGAGGCAAAAGGGGTAATGCTATGGTGAAGATTGATTTCTGTGCCGACGAGATAAAAGCCGGTGACTTTGATGCTATAATCATCCCAGGCGGCACAGTCGCTGACAAAATGCACCTGAATAACAAAATAATTAATTTGCTAAAAGAGGCTAATGATGCAGGCAAGGTTATAGCGGCTATTTCCGAAGGTCCTCAGCTTTTTATCTGGGCTGATATTGCTCAGGGTCGCCGCCTAACTTCACTACCGTCAATAGCTGCCGACCTTAAAAATGCCGGCGCTGACTGGGTTGATGAATCCGTCGTCAAGGATAGGAATTTCATTACAGCACGCAGGCCAGCCGATGTACCGAGATTCAATAGGGCAATAATAGATATGCTGTCAGACTAACCAATCAGTTCACGACATAAAAAACAAATAAAAGGAGGTTTAAAATGGCTTACGAGGCAAAAGACTACATCAAGTTGTTAGGGATGGAGGGGTTCAGCGATACCTTGCTGAACAATCATTTCACACTCTACAAGGGTTACATAACCAACACTAACAAGCTCATGGACACACTGGCAGCCATGTTAAAGGATGGCAAGGCTGGAACACCCGAGTATGCTGAACTAAAGCGGCGCATGGGTTGGGAATTCAATGGCATGCGGCTGCATGAGTACTACTTTGAAAACCTTGGTGGCAAAAAGGCCTTAGATATGTCAGGGAAGCTATCCAAGAAGCTGGCTCTGGATTTCGGCAGCTATGAAGCCTGGCTTCAGGATTTCAAAAGCACGGGCGCTATGCGTGGTATCGGTTGGGCAATCCTGTACCAGGACAATATGAGCGGAAAACTGATTAACCAGTGGATTAATGAACATGATGTTGGACACCCCACCGGCTGTATTCCTATCTTGATACTAGACGTTTTTGAGCATGCCTTTATGATAGATTACGGATTGAAGCGTGCCGACTACATAGAAGCCTTCTTGAAGAACATTAATTGGGCTGCAGTTGAGGACCGGCTGAAATAGCAGGTTGTTGACTAAGGCTCCAAGCGGTTAATTTAATATTGGAGGTTAATCATGGGTACTTTTGTTCCAGTAGCTAAGACCAGTGAGCTTAAGAATGGAGCTATGAAGCAGGTGACCATACAAGGACATGAAATTCTTATCGCCCAGGTGGGGGACAAATATTATGCTGCGGATAATCGCTGCCTTCACATGGGAGGTAATCTGTCACAGGGCAAGCTAGAGGGTACGGTGGTCACCTGCCCGCTCCATGGTTCTCAATTCGACCTTCAGGATGGGCATGTGGTCAGGTGGCTCAAAGGCTCCGGCGTACTCTCCTCTATGACTAAAGCAGTCAAGGGAGGCAAGCAGCTTGCCACCTACAAGGTAAAGACCGAAGGCGATTCGATAATGGTGGAAATATAGTATTCCCTCAACCACAGGCATTTATATTGTTAAGGCCGGGTGAAATGCATCATCGTTTCTGAATACTATCTTAATGAAACTCGTAATTTTTGACCTGGACCAAACACTTGTAGACCTGATATCAGTTCATGATGCTACAATAAAAGAACTATTCAAGAGCCATTTTGGCGTAGACGCCAGCCTGCGGGAAATTGATTTTGCCGGCAAAAGTCTGACCGAGAACATGGCTGAACTAGCCAGGTTAAAAGGCATCGTGCGTAGCGAGTTCACGAAAAAAAGTAACTCTCTACTCAAAAGTTACGAAAATATTTTTCAGGCGAAAATTCCCCCCACAGCGTCAAACCATATTTTGCCTGGGGTTACGTCCCTCCTGGAAGAGTTGTCGAAAACTGGTAATTTTGTCGTTTTGTACACTGGAGATTCGCCCGGCGTCACTCAGCGTGTTTTAGAGGTTACCGGTTTAGGCAAATACTTCAAGTTCTCGGTATACGGTACGGAAGCCAATAGCCGCGTTAACATGGCCAGACTGGCAATAAAAAAAGCTGACCAGCTAACAGGCGCCAGATTTGAGGGCAAGGACATCGTGATAATTGGCGACTCCGTACGCGATGTCGAGTGCGGAAAGCAACTTAATGCCCTGACGATTGCCGTGGCCACTGGTTTTCATTCTAAAGAAGAACTTACAAGTAGAAAGCCAGACTACCTGTTCAAGAACCTCAAGGACTATCGAAAGGTACTAAAGACAATCGGATAACTCTCCCAAGTCATCACGCGCTATAATAACATATACTTCCGGTTAGAAGTGGCCGTGCGAAAATGATAAGGATCTACACACTGAGAATCAGCAGAATGGCGGAGGAAATTAATAACAATGGGAAAATATGATTTGGTTGTCATAGGTTCAGGCTCTGGCATGGTTGTTGTGGAGGAGGCGTTGTCTCATGGGTTAAAGGTGGCCCTGGTGGATAGGGGGCCTACCGGTGGAACTTGTCTCAATACAGGCTGCATACCGTCGAAGATGTTGATATTCGCCGCCGACAGGATAGTTGAGGCACAAGAGGCAAAAAGGCTGGGCTTAGTCGTGGAAATAAAGAACATCGATTTCAACTTTATTATGGAACGCATGAGAAAGAATATCGGCGGCTACCGGGACAAAATGAGAAAAGGGCTCTCAGAAGTCAAAAATTTAAAATTCTATGAAGGTGAAACACATTTTGTTCAAGATTATACTCTCGAGGTCAATTCGAAAAAGATATCGGGAAAAAAGATCTGTATAGCTTCCGGGTCTAGAGTATCCATACCTCCGATAAAAGGCTTGAACAGTATCGATTATCTGACAAACGAAACCGTGCTGCAACTTAAAGAGAAACCCGAGAGCATCATAATCGTCGGCGGAGGATATGTTGCCGTCGAATACAGCCACTTTTTTGAAGCTATAGGCACCAAGGTCACCATTCTCGAAATGGCCGATCGACTTATCTTGAGCGAGGAACCTGCTATATCTGAGCTTCTCAAGAAAAAATTGAGCCGGCGTATGGAAGTTCATACCAATACTTTAGTCGAAGAGGTAAAGACGAAAAACGCTAACTGTGTGGTTGTGGCTAAGGACGCCAACACTGGACTACAAAAGGAATTCACCGCACAGAAAGTAATGGTGGCTGTAGGTAGACGGTCAAACGCAGACCTGTTAAAAGTAGAGAACACAGGGGTGGAAACTGATAGCCGAGGCTACATAAAGGTAGATGAGTATATGGAAACAAGTAAGAAAAACATATATGCAGTAGGGGATGCCAATGGCCAGCAGATGTTCACTCACGTGGCCAACAGGGAAGCTGGAGTAGCGGCAAATAATATGTTGCATGATTCAAAGGAAAAAATGAATTACGGTGCCGCTCCCCATGCCGTATATTCACATCCACAAATTGCGTCTGTAGGTCTAACTGAAGAAACCGCCAAAAAGGACCACACTATCTTGGTGGGAACCGCAAAATATTCGGATATTGCCAAAGGTGAGGCAATGATGGAAGAGGACAGCTTTGCCAAGGCAATTGTGGATGAAAAGACGAAGAAAATACTGGGCTTTCACATCATTGGCCCAAATGCGCCGGAGCTTCTTCAAGAGGTGATCAATACTATGGAATCTGGGGACACCGTAAGTAACATCATATCAGGGATTCATATTCATCCGGCGCTTTCGGAGTTGATACAGCAGACACTGGCTAATCTTGAGAAAGTTTGAATATGAGTGTCAATTTGACTTCTTTTGATTCGATAGAATAACTTCAGCTTTTATTTCAGTCAGCCCGATTTTCTTGCAGGCTCTCCACCGCTTCTCACCGTCGATAATTTGAAAATAATATACCGCCATCTCGACGATGATGGGCTCTCTCATTCCATTGCACCGGATATCATCGCAAAGGTTAAGAATAACATCCTCCTCGAAGATAAGCCGCCGGTTAGGCAGAATTTTGTCTATTCTCACACGTCTTATTTCTCTTAACACCATTTTCTCACCCTCATTATACGTGCTAACCGAATTTGTGGCTAACTCCATAGCCACCCTTAGGAAACCGCCATTCAATATTCAATTTGGCACAACCAATTCGGCAAGAGCCGCACTCCAGGCAGCCCTCGTAATTAACACTGATGCGGTCTTTTTCCACACGATAAACGTTCGCCGGACATAAGTAGAGACATGCCTGGTCACGGCATTCGTTTATACACTTCTTATTGTCAATTATCCGTAAATGACTTGCTTCATCCACCTTAAAACGGTCTAAAAATAATTTGTCCTGTATACTGACGTTCATCTTATTGCTCTCCATGCCTGCCATATTAACCGAAATATTCGTGGGATAGACATCTCCCTCCGAATTTTCCTGATTATCGATTTCTCTTTATCCCTTTTACTGACACCATTGACTGTAATTATCTCTCTGGCACCAAAAGACGCCAGTTCGGGCAACTGGGTGAAAATCTCATTATGATGATAAAGAAACTTGCCCAGCTTTCGATACTTTCTCAAATCCTTCATTACAAATGATTCGGCTATCCTGTCCCCGTAACTTCTCAGACCAGTCTCTGAATAATTTTCAAGTCTGAAGGCTTCTTTTATAGCCTCAGCCGCCATCTTTCCTGATGCCATCGCCAGATTGTTTCCCTCTCGGTGCAAGGTATTGAATAGCATTGCTGAATCGCCGGCAATAAGGTAGCCGTCGCCATAGAGCTTCGGTATTGCATCGTATCCGCCCTCAGCCAGCCAATGAGCCATATATTCCAGAGGCTTGCCTCCAGAAATCAAGGGGGCTACCATCGGATGCTGTTTGAGATTCTCAATCAATTCGTAGGGCTTAAGCTTAAAGGCGGCAAAGTCGGCCAAGTTAGCTCCTATACCCAAGGACAAAGAACTATGATTGGTGTAAATAAACGCTACCCCATCCATGCCACCGGTAATTTCGCCCAGTATCTCAATAGTCACGCCTTCACGCTCAGAAATACCAAATCGCTCACCGATAACCTCAGCAGGTAGACTAATAACCTCCTTAACTGCCAGTGCCACCTGCTCCGGTTTCGGTTCTGCCCGAAATCCCGTGCGGGCTGCCAATGGCGAATTGATGCCATCCGCCAGCAAAGTTACCTTAGCCCGAACCTCTCCGTCCTCTCTCTGTGTAACAACTCCCGTTATAGCCCCCTTATCATCGTGGAGAAGGTCGGTAACAACGGTTGACGGTACAATAAGTGCACCCTTACGGCGTGCCTGTTCAGCATACCAGCGGTCGAATTTAGCCCTGCTGATGGTGAAGGCGTTATATTGCCTCTCGGTACTAAAGATGCGGTCGCGATAACTGAGACTGAAGCCGCCATCTTTCGACAGATACCATAAACGAGATTCGACTATGTTCCTTTCTACAGGGCAACCTCTCTCAACGTAGTCCGGTATTATCTGGGCCAGGTCATGCCCGTACAGGACACCACCTGATACGTTTTTTGACCCGGGATGTTCGCCTCGCTCAAGGACAATAACCTTTTTGCCCGCCTCAGCTAGAATGTATGCCGCGGATATGCCGGCAGGGCCGGCACCTACTATAGCTACGTCAAAGGTTTCTTTCACGGCTGCCCCTCTTGACTTTGATGCCTTGACTTCTGGCCTGGAGACCTTTAATTAACTTTGGTACGACCTTTAGGTAGTCCCCGACAATAGCATAATCGGCCATTTGCATTAGCGGAGCATGTGGGTCTATGTTGATAGCAATTATCTTCTCTGCGGTTTGCATGCCAACTAAATGTTGAACTGCACCCGACACCCCGACCCCGATGTAGATTTTAGGCGCCACTGTCCGACCAGTCTGACCGACCTGCCGCATATAAGGTAACAGCCCTAGTTGTACGACAGGTCGAGAGCAGGCAATGGTACCTCCGAGAAGCTGCGCCAGTTCCTCGAGCATAGGCATGTATCTGCTATCGCAGGCGCCTTTGCCCACGACAACCAGCACAGGAACCTTGGTTATATCCACGCCGCTCAAGTCTGCAGATATGGGAATAAAATCAACGATTACTGGAAGCTCGCTCTCAGAGATAGTGAAATCTAAAATACGAATTTCGCCATGGCGACTCTGGTCTTTTTTTGACAGCTTCATTACGCCCGGTCTTACGGTACTCATCTGGGGACGGTGATTGCGACAAACGATGGTAGCCATGATATTTCCACCGAATGTAGGTCGTGTCATTAGCAGGAGCCTTTCCTGCGGGTCTATCTCCAGACCGGTGCAATCAGCAGTGAGCCCGGTTTCAAGTTGTGTGGCAATCACGGCAGAGACGTCCCTGCCTAGTGGCGTGGCTCCCAGCAGGAATATCTCTGGTTTTACCTGGTCGCATAGCTGAACCAGCGCTTTACCATAGGCTCGTGACGAGTAATGTCTCAAAAGTGGATTATCAATCACGTGGACTGAATCACATCCATAGGCGATGGCTTCCTGAGCTACCTGATGCACATTCGTTCCGACAAGAAATCCATGTACTGAAACACCAAGTTTTTCGGCAAGCTCTCTGGCCTTTCCCAGCAATTCCCATGATACTTGGGCCGCAGTTCCATCTCGAACCTCAATAAGGACAGCAACGCCCCGATAATCCTCTAGTGGGCGGGGTTTCTGACCTACCCCGGTCAACTGTTTCTTTTTGGACTTTTCAAAAATTACTGCATCCACCGGGCAGACGTTGAAACACCTACCACATCCGATGCAGACTTCAGGATCAATTTTGGCTACACCCCCCTCCATATGTATGGCTGCTACGGGACATTCACCAACACATAATTGACAGCCGATGCACTTATCCGGGGTGATTTCGGCTATATTCCTGCCCTTGCTGTTCTTAGGCATTCACACTCTTCGTCTTCAACAAAATATCAGCCAGCAGTGCTGATTCCTTATCAAATAGATTGTCCAGAAAATCATCGACCGCCTTCTCCTTTTGCTCAGCGTAAAAGACCAGGCCGCCCTTTCGTGCCTCCGGCGCTGAAATTTTCTTGACCAAAGTGGGAGAACCTTTGACTCCTAACCGTTCCGGCAAGGCCTCTATCTCATCTACCCCCCATACTTTAACATCCTCTCTCAAAGACCGTACAAGTTCAGGGAGGGAGGCATAACGGGGAGTATTGAGCTGCAATTCAACGGTCAGCAATGCCGGGATTTTCCCCCTGACTATCTCGCTGCCACCTTCAACTTCGCGCCTGACCGTAATGTCACCGCTTTCCAAATTGACTTCTCTAATCTCGGAAACATAAGTAAATAGAGTGCATCCCAGCCGCGTAGCAATGCCTGGACCAGTCTGGCCAGTATCCCCATCAATTGCTTGTTTACCACAGATTATGAGATGTACCGGTTCGGTCTTGGCAATTTTAGTTATCGCCCGGGAAAGAGTATAGCTGGTCGCTAGCGTATCGGCGCCGGCGAAAGCCCTGTGTGACAGTAAAATCGCTTCGTGAGCACCGAGGGCTAAGGCATCGCGTAATGCTGATTCCGCTTGAGGCGGTCCCATAGAGATAACCGTTACTTTGCCTCCATGCTTTTCGGTGAGTTGTACGGCGGCCTCAACCGCTGTCAAATCGTACGGGTTGCAAATGGATTCGACTCCGGAACGAATCAAAGTATTAGTATCGGGGTCAATTTTAACCTGAGCAGTATCTGGAACTTGCTTTATACAACAAATGATATGCATCTTCTATTACACGATTCTGTTGCCACCTACAAGACAGATTAATCACCCGCCAGACCTAGTCAAATTCCTTCAGTCCCAGGAATTGTCCGTGCCAGGAGTGATACCATACTTGTCCGGTGTAGCCATTAACGCTGAGCATACCATATATCTGCCCATCCCTTAGCACGTGGAGCGTATAATAGCCGTAGAATCGCTCTGCCTCCCCTGCCTTAGCGCCGGGCAGGTAACCATCTATAAACTTCTGTGCGTATTGCTCAGCTTGCCCCTCGGTGACGGACATAGGAGCGTTAAGGCTTGGTGTGCCCCACATCATCCCAGACATCATACCGTACTTAGTATTCCACATCATATTTGGGCCAGGTTCCGGGTACATATCTCCGGTATACGGGTCTATCAGTGCTTCAAAGGCGTTAATGCCGGTGCTTTTTTCTGAAAATTGTACGTAGAAATTATATTGGAACTCCATAATTTCGTCCGCTTTGAGGTCGGTATTACTGTATCGTCCCAAGTAGTTTTGAACTATAGCGGTTGCCTGGTCCATGGTTATCCGCTTCCCACCAGCCTGATATGGTCCTCCCGGTCCCATCATACCACCGGGTCCCATCATTCCTCCCGGGCCCATTATCCAACCCGGCCCTACGCCGCCCTGCGGGTAAGGGTACATAGGGCCTTGTGAAGACCTCGTAGGAACGCAACTCACCAACGAAATGAGAAGTCCTATAACTATTGCAGCTAATAACAGTGGTTTGTAAATTCTGTTCATTTTTCCCTCCTTAAAACTCGCTACAGGCAGAAACAAAAAATTCTACTACGGATAATGCTACTCTGTGGTATTGTACCAAGCTACAATGGAAAAGTTATAAACTATGTCAAGGAAGTATTAAATATTCGTGAAATTTCGAATGTATGGCGAGTAAAACATGTCTTCAACACTGTCCCTATTGAGCACGAATCGAGGCGTCAGCCATACAAAGTGCTATACTAGTGAATACACTTTTATATACGCAGACAAGGGGCTAGATGGGAGCAATATGTCTGAGATAAGACAGGACCCAACGACCAAAGAGTGGGTTATCATGGCCAGGGAAAGGTCTAAAAGGCCTGATGACTTTGTTCGCCAGCAATCCAAACCGGAATTACCTGCCTTTTCGCCTACCTGCCCATTTTGCCCCGGCAACGAGACAATGACGCCACCCGAGAGCTTCGCTTTCCGCGATAAAGGTAACAAAAAGTGGCGTATTAGAGTCTTCCCCAACCGTTTCCCTGCCCTCACACCAGAAGGCAGCACAAAGAGACGGGAAGAGGATGGTTTTTTCTTGGATATGGATGGCATAGGTGTCCACGAAGTTATCGTGGAAACCCCAAGACATAATCAACCTTTGGCTTTAACAAACGATAGAGGGATGGCAGATATACTGCTCACCTATCAAAAAAGATACATCGCTTTCAGCGAGATGCCCTTTATAAAATTGATTATCATCTTTAAGAACCACGGCCAAGCAGCGGGAACCTCGCTGGAGCATCCCCATTCGCAATTGGTGGCCACGCCTGTAGTGCCAAAACACACCAGAATACGACACGAAATAGCGGTCAGGTACTATGATGATACCGGCCGATCACTATACTCCGACTTAGTTGACCACGAACTCGAGATAGGTAAGCGGGTAGTGATAGCTACCGAAAAATTTGCGGTCTTTCACCCATTCGCCTCACACTCACCCTTTGAAACGTGGATTGTGCCCCGCACTAATCAAGCTAGCTTCTGCAACGTTTCGCCAGAGGACCTGAGTAGTTTGGCTCATGTCCTGCGGATAACTCTACTAAAATTATATCGAGGACTAAATAACCCCGATTTCAACTTCATTATCGACACAGCACCAATAGGTGATGAGAACAAGGATTACTATTCATGGCACATCAGAATTATTCCCCGACTCACTGAGGTGATTGGATTTGAGATTGGGACCGGCATTAACATCAACACCGCTCCACCTGAGGAAATAGCCAAGTTCATGCGAGAGCTCAAGGCTGAATAGTGATATAGATTCTTTTTAGCGTTTTACAGCCGCGCAAAATCAGCTAAGGTAGCCCACGAACTGGCGACTTAGCTTTGGGTGGCGCAATTTAGCCAGTGCCTCTTTCTCAAGCTGTCGTATCCGCTCCCTGGTAAGACCCAATTCGGCACCGACCTCCTCCAGAGTCCGGCAATACCCATCGTCCAGGCCAAATCTCATCTCAATAATGCGACGTTCACGTGCCGGCAGTGACTCAAGGGTCTTGCCTAGCTGGTCCCGCAGCAAGCCCGTAGTAGCTTCCTCAGCAGGTTTCGGTACCGCATGGTCTTCGACGAAATCGCTAAGCTGCCCACCTTCATCGCCTATCGGTGTTTCCAGAGAAATAGGCTTACTGGCATTGACCTTCTGTAACCACTCCAGCTTTTCCGGCGAGATTCGCATCTCAGCGGCTAATTCTTTGCTTGTTGGCTGGCGACCAAATCTTTGATATAACCTCTGTCGCGTCTGGACCAGCCTTGTCATGTTATCCGCCATATGTATCGGCAACCGCACAGTGCGTACCTGGTCAGAAATAGCCCGGCCAACAGCCTGTCGAATCCACCAATGGGCATAGGTACTGAACTTATAACCTCTTCGATGGTCGAACTTCTCCACCGCCCGCATTAATCCGATATTGCCCTCCTGTACCAGGTCGGCTAGCGGCATACCATAACCCCTATATTTTTTAGCTACGCTTACCACCAGGCGTAAATTAGATTGAGTCAGTTGGCGAGTAGCCTCCTGCGCCCTTTGCCTTATTTGCTGGAAATTAAGGGCAATTTCTGGATGAAGCTTTTTCAGTTCAGCCCGGAATTTGGGCGAATTTAATATCCGCTTCAACTCAGCTATTGAGTTGGCCTTCCCTAAGCCTCGTATTATATGCCAGGGTATCAGACGGGTAATAAGTGACAATTCAATTAAGTCCAGTACGGTCTGAGCCTCACTGGCTCCGGTGGCGCGCGCTACGGCACCAGACAAGTTTTGGTCTATTTTACTATCGATGGCGCGCCGCAGCTTAGAATTCAACACCACTTTTGCTATTCCCTCATTTAGCTGAAGTTTAAGATGCCGACACACCATCTGCAAGAGCGAGCTTGCTTGGCAGAAGTGCTTCATCAGCTTGAGCAATAAATCGGTTCCTGACGGTGGATAGCCATTCTTATCGACCAACTCCTGGTCAATTTGAGACAAATACCCGCCATCCTCAATGGAACTGCCAAGCTTCTTTTCCTCATCGGCGCTGAGCAGACGCGTCCGCCGACACTCAACTAGATATAAGTCCATGGAATCCCCGATAGGTTCAACATTCCCACCAGAGCGAATGTTTTTGCCTTCAGGGAACTCATCTTCGCTATCAATTTCCTCATCGAGCATATACAACTCTTCATCAGAGAGGAGTTTCTCTACATTGTCAGCACTTTTTAAAACCATTCTTCCCTCCTACCGCCTCGCAGCCAACAGTACGATAGACGGGCCGACTAAACAGCCACCACCTCTTTGACTTCAGGTACTCGCTCTTTAAGCACCCGCTCCACCCCATGCTTTAGTGTCATGGACGCCATTGGACAACCACCGCAGGCACCGGCCAATCTCACTTTGACGATGCCATCAGTGGCGTCTATAAGCTCCACGTCACCTCCATCTCTTGCTAGACTAGGCCTTATTTGATTCAGAACTGCTTCTACTTTTTCACGCATTTTATGTCTCCTCTAATGTCATTTAACTCATTTTTGAGTCCAAGGCTATTCTAACCCGGAAAGTAAAAATTGTATGCGACTTTTATCGCATCGACTTTTAAAGAAGGAGTCAAAGTTACGTCGCGGTAAAATTTATGAAGTGCTTCGGCTGGCGCTTAGAGGTGCATTAATACAGGAAGAATTAGGCTATTGGTTGGGCGACAATATTGTTTCGGGCCCTTCTCCATATATAGAAAAATAATGCTAACGATACAATTAAAACGGCTATCGCTAACACCTGCGCCTGTTGTAATCCCCAAAGCAAGACCTTTTCCTGGCGCACAAAAGTGAGTGCAAATCGTCCTACGGAGTATAATGAAAGGTAAGACAAAAATACCAGGCCGTCTGTCTTGAATTGTCGCTCAAGCCGCAAAATCACCGCCAACGAAATCGCGTTCCAGACCATCTCATATACCGGATAGGGCTGGGTCGGCAAGCCCGAAAGATTCGCCGGAATCAATGCATTGGGATTTGTGTAAATGAAAGCCCATGGTAAATTCGTAATCCCACCGTAAGCATCCCCATTTATAATACAACCAAACCGGCCTATTATTTGAGCTACAAGCAACGCCGGCACCAAAGTATCAACCAGACGACCTAACGGAATATGCCTCACCCTGGCAAAGACGACAACGGCTATGCCGCCCCCTGCTAAGCCACCCCAGATAGCCAGACCTCCCTGTTGAAACTGCAATATCTGAAATGGACTGGCCATGTAATATCCAAAATTGTCGATTACATGGAACATTCTGGCGCCCACAAGTCCGCCAAGGAGCACCCAGGGAGCCAGAAAATATATTTCATCGGCCGCAATGCCTTTTTTCTTGCCCCGGCGCGCTCCGATCAGTACCGCGGTAACCACTGCCAGCGCTATAGCAATGCCATACCACCTAAGCTCATAGCTGCCGATTTGCAGTATTACCGGGTTTATATTGATGACAATGCCATTCATTCTTAGTTAACCCGGTGCTTAAACCAATTCCCGTTTCTTCTCTTCGTACTCCCTCTTCTTTATCTCACCTCGGGCATATCGGAGCTTGAGCACTTCCAATGCTGATTCTGTTGTTGGCGTGCCCCCAGACCTTCGACTGCTCGCACCACGGACCGCGGCCACGATTCCCCAGATAATCAGCCCCCAGAACACAATTACCAATAACGGCAACCATCCCCAGCCGAATCCACCCATCATCCCTGGTCCCATCATACCCCAGCCTCCTCCTCTCCATCCTGAAAACCCTCCCCACACCAGGGGCAAAACTATCAGAATAGCCAGAACCACACCACCCACAATAATGCCTATCCTAAAACTCTTACTCATAAATCAACCTCCAATTAAATATTTACACAAAGTTTAACTTAAAATGAAATAATTGTATGCGACTTTTATCTCATTGGGGAGCGAAAATCGGGTGAAAAGCAGTGGAATATTTGTAAACAGCGTCTCGCCGGTTCTGACGCCTATTCAATGACTATTTCGAAGGGGCAGCTTAAAGCCCCGGTGATACAAACGATTTCGCACTCGATACACCAATCGCATTCTTCCGCGGTATTGACAGTTACGATATCGCCAATCAAAACCAGGGCGTCGTAGTGGCACACATCAACGCACAGCCCGCATCCGTTGCACTTTTCGGGGTCTATTACCGGCATTTCAATCATTACAAGCGACCACTGCTTTTTATTATAGTACCAAGCTCTATCATTTGTATGTGACCTTTATCTCATGAAGGCGCTTCTATTATCTTTTTCAAGGCTTCCCTATCGGCAATTATGATACGGTGATGGTCCAGCTTAATGATTCCTTTCTCCTCAAGGACTTTAAGCGACCTGCCAACTACCTCCCGGACGGTACCTGCCATAGCTGCCATATCCTGCTGTGTCAGACGCTGCCCAGTTCCTGTTCCGGAACCGGCATACTCAAGCAGTATCTTGGCAATCCTACCGATAACATGTTTGAAAGACAAATCCTCTACTAACGATACAAGGTAACGAATCCTATCTGCCAGTACCCTGATGACATTGGTGGCTACCTGTGGATAGTCCTGAATAATAGCCTCCAGGTGGTTCTTTCTTACTCCATAAAGGACAACAGGGGCCATGGCTTGAGCTGCAGCCGGATTGGGGCCGCCGTCAAAAACAGCGACGTCATTGAACGAGTCGCCCGGGCGTACAATGTCCAGAATCTGCTCTTTCCCTTCGGCAGATGTCTTAAATACTTTCACCGCACCTGAAGCGACAAAATATAGTATCTCATCCGCTTCCCCCTCAATTAGGAATATCTCTCCTCTCTCAACCTTTTTTTCAAAGATGAGTTTCGCAATGGAATCGAGAGCAGCAGGGCTGAGACCGGAAAAGTACGGAGTGCGTTTTAGTATATCGACCTGAATTGCCATTTCTAGCTTGCTTAATATTTGTTCAGGTTATCTCCAACGTTGCTACCGTATTATTATAGATATGTGGAGGGCGCCTAAGCAACATCTGTTGGCGTGGCGATGAAACACGCTTACCGGAAGACAGCAGATATAGCCAGAACTCAGGGCTGCCTCAGGAAGCTGATGACCTCTTGAATATCCGGAAGCTGGCTTATTTCGTATATCTTGAAGAATATAACTTTGCCCGCCTCATCCAGAATTATGTTTGCCCTTTCTGATATGCCATCCTGTTCTCTGAATATCCCATAGAGTTTAGCAACATGGCCGTGCGGCCAGAAATCCGCTAAGAGACGTGTGCTCGTTATTCCCAGCTCTTTGGCCCAGGCTCTTTTTGAAGGTATCGTGTCAACACTTACGCCCACGGCAACAGTGTTCAGGGATTCGAAGATATCTTTATTGGCTTCTAACGATTGCATCTGCAGCGAACAGACACGTGTCCAGGCCGCAGGATGAAAAGAAAGCAGTACCCTTTTGCCTCTGAAATCTGATAGCTTGAACTCTTTACCATTCTGGTCTCTCAGGACAAAATCGGGTGCCACATCTCCGTTTTTCACACGGCTCTTACTGTCTGCCATATATCACCTCCAAAAAGCTTCTACTCCGGAACTTCCACGGGCATTACTGATTTCTCAAGCCTGGTCGTCCATCCCCTCAACAAAACAATATTCATGCTTTTCCCGATAACATCCCTGGTGAGAACTCGATGTATGTCATCAACGCCTGATACCGCATCTTCACCCAGAGAGATGATTATGTCACCTTCCTTCAAGCCTGCAATGTCGGCGGGGCTGCCTGAGGCTACACCCATCACGTGGACTCCGGTATTATGCTCCAGACTGAAATACATCACCACCTGTACAGGTAGCGGCACTGTCTGCCCCGAAATGCCAAGATAGCCTCTGGTTACTTTCCCTTCCCTGATAAGCAGACTGACCACCCAACGCACGGTGTTTACCGGGATAGCAAAGCAGATGCCCTGCGCAAATTGGATGATTGCAGTGTTGATACCCACCACTGCTCCGCGAGAGTCCACAAGAGGTCCGCCGCTGTTACCCGGATTTAAAGCTGCGTCAGTTTGTATGACATTCTCGATGAGCCGGCCACTCTGGTTGCGTAACGAACGCCCCAGAGCGCTAATCACGCCGGTAGTGACCGTGCTCTGGAAACCCAGCGGGTTGCCTATGGCGATTACAAGCTGACCCACCCGCAGCTTATCTGAATCACCCAGACGAGCTATGGGCAGCCCTGAAGCCGGCACTACCAGCGTGGCCAGGTCGGTCGCTGAGTCCTGGCCAACGAGTTTAGCAGTGTAGCTGGTGCCGTCGGCCAGTCCCACTTCAATAGTTCTGGCCCCTTCAACTACATGGCTGTTGGTTATAATATAACCATCAGGAGTTATTATGACACCCGAAGCGCCTCCTTCCATCTCTTGGGGAGTTGCTCGATGGCGCGCTGGAGCTTTCCTTTTCACTCGTATATTGACCACAGCCGAGCCCACAGCGCTGACTACGTTAGTTACAGCCTGGGAATAGGCATCCAGGAGGTCGGCTCCTGCCTCAACCTCTGGTAGCGATTTCGCCTCTGCTTCAGCAGACGTCGTCGAATCCAGGAACTTGAGGAGGAAATCCGATGAATCTCGGGGCATAATTTACAAAACCTCCAAGTATAATCTTAATCCGAAAAGGTTCAACACGCAATAGTGCAGGTTATTGAATTAGACATACGCCGCTAAATTAGTAAACTGAGAGAGACCTTGCTAAAATTAAATAAATACTAATTATGGGAGGTATAAGCTAATGATGGGATGGCCCTGGTATGATTTTGGTTGGTGGGGTATGGGTCTGGGCATGCTGATTATGATTATTTTCTGGGCCGGGCTGATTGCCCTGATAACCTGGATTGTAGTCAAATTAGTGCGCTCCGGACAGCAGCCGTCATCACAAACGCCATTAGAGGTGGCAAAGACTCGCTACGCTAAAGGTGAAATTACCAAGAAGGAGTTCGAGCAGCTCAAGAAAGACCTCGGCGAGTAGCAACCTAAACAAATAGATATCCCAAGAGCCAGTCATAGATAAGGATTGACGTCGAACGGGGCGGATGCTATGCTATTCGCCGTCACGGGGACACGAATAACAAATATTTGTTGACGTTGATGCCGAGGTGGTGGAACCTGGTAGACACGCCATCTTGAGGGGGTGGTGGGCGCAAGCCCGTAGGAGTTCAAATCTCCTCCTCGGCACCATTTTTGATATAATGGGAGCATCTACTCATGTAGCGGCGAGGCTTTAGCCTCGCCGATGCGACCTTAAAAGGTCGCAACTACATTAAAAAACATATCGTTGACCCACACTTTAATATAGTAACAACATGCGGAAGTAGTTCAGCGGTAGAACGCCTCCTTGCCAAGGAGGAAGTCGCGAGTTCGAATCTCGTCTTCCGCTCCATAGAATTTAGGGCGGCGTAGCCAAGTGGTTAAGGCGGGGGTCTGCAAAACC
>JBAVQV010000015.1:0-1813 GCA_049694415.1 Dehalococcoidia bacterium | reverse complement strand
AGTTGAGTAGCGGCTCTCCCATACCCATGAATGTAATATGGTCAACACGGCAACTTCGGCTATCAATTTTAAATGGTTGATTTCGCACTGCTTCTTGCACTGCCAGCACCTGATCTACAACCTCGCCTGCGGTAAGGTTGCGGATATAACCACTCAACCCAGTGGCACAAAAAATGCAGCCGATTGGACAGCCCACCTGTGTAGACAGACAGCAACTGAAACGGTCCGGGTATGGCAAGCCCACGGTTTCCACTTTTGAGCCGTCGTGCATGGCTAGCAACAGCTTTATCGTTCCATCCCGGCTATGCTGGATAGTGACAATTTGGGAGCGATGAATCTCATATTTCTTCTCGAGCCGTGCGCGCAGTTCATTGGGCAGGTTGGTCATGTCATCAAACGTGCGCGCACCACGCTGATAAATCCACTCTGCTAGCTGCTTGCCCCTATACTTTGATTCGCCCTCTTCCTCTACCAGCGTACGCAGCTCATTTGTGTTCAACCCTATGAGAGTAGCTAGCATGGTCTACTTATAAGCCTACATGTTGTCTGTGATGAATAATTATCTCAAAGGCGCTGGGGTACTCCATAACTCTATTTCTTACTTTCCAATGAGAGTCGTATCGTCATTACCTCATGACAGGTTATAATGAGTACATCCACAAGCGCCAACAGAAACCACATGATAGGCGTGAAACCACCAAACGTGACGTTCAAAGCCGCGGTAACAATGCCGACAATCAGCAAGACAACCGCCAGATAACGAGGAATATAGTGCCCTATTGGTCGCTTCCTTGATGCCAATTGATTCTTCATGGTTACACCTCCTCTAGCTTTTCAAACTTTGTCTCTAACACAGCAACAGTATAGTGTTGGGAAAATAGTACTGTCAACGCGATTGCACAATAAGCCAAATTGTGGCTCACAGAACCCGAAAGTTCGTGCCGTAGGTCTTCAAGGGGTTGTCAACTGTGGTAGTGATTCCGGCTAAATGACTAAATTGTATTGCCGAGCCTAAGACTATGTCTGCTGAGATGTGAAACTAAGCTTTAGTATATAAGTACCGGGGGTGCCTCTAATTCGATATCTATAGTCGGGGTGAGAGGATTCGAACCTCCGACGTCATGGTCCCAAAGCAGGCCAAGCAAAAGGCGGAGACCGCTTGCCTCCTTTCAGCTTCAAATCATAGCTAAAATTAGAATATAAGTCAATCGTACATATATGATTAATGCTATCGAACAAACCAGGCGATTGTGTCTTATGTATACTTTTACCAAAACTGTCCAAACATTTAGTTCGCGTTTCGGGTAGAATTCACCTATATTTCATTTGGTTATAGGTTATGATAATGGGTGATTGGTATTTGTACGTAGTAAGATGTCGAGATGGGACCCTGTATACGGGAATTTCCACCGACATTGATCGCCGGCTTGCCGAACATCGGGAAGGAGGAGACGCCGGATCGAAGTACCTAAAAGGTAGAGGGCCCCTGACATTATTGTTCCAGAAGAGGTTGGGAAGCAGGAGCCTAGCTTTGAAGGTAGAAAATATGGTCAGAAAGCTTTCAAAGGCAAAAAAGGAGAAATTGATCTGTGTCCCTGGATGTATTGAGGAAATAGTGAAACGGGCTAATGAATGAGCGGCTAGAGAGCAGTCAGCATGACACGAAAACAACTTTATGGAACATTCTGGACTATTGTTCACTCCTGCAGCGTGCCCGTACAGGATCCGGTGTTGCAATACAGGTTCTACTTTGCCTTGTCATTCCAACCCCTCGATCTTCTTTTTTAATGCCTGCACAATCTCGTCTGACAAT
>JBAVQV010000014.1:0-5400 GCA_049694415.1 Dehalococcoidia bacterium | reverse complement strand
TTCAGGTTGAGTTTGTCAGTGTAAATCCCACCGGGCCGCTACATGTCGGACATGGTCGGGGCGCCATTATGGGAAGTACTTTGGCCAATGTGCTTAGTGCCACGGGCTACGCTGTGGAGAAAGAATACTACATCAATGATGCTGGCAGCCAATTAGATGCTTTTAAGCGGTCTCTTTATGCTCGTTATCAACAATGCCTTGGCGTTGATGCTGAGATGCCGAGTGATGGCTATCTCGGAAATTACATGGTTGACTTGGCCAAGGAGATAATTAAGAAGGAAGGCAAGCGCTTTTCGACAATACCTGCAGATGCAGCGGTTCGGGAACTGGGGCTACTCGGGGTTACCAAGATAATGGACATAATTAAGAAAGACCTTGAATTACTGGGTGTGGAGTTCGATGTCTGGTTTAGTGAACAAAGCCTGTATAAAAATGGCCAATATAAAAAGGCTATGAAGTTGTTGACAGAAGGTGGCTATGTAGCGGAGAAGGAAAATGCCACCTGGTTTATATCTTCTGCACTGGGTGAAGACAAAGATAATGTGTTGATACGGAGTGATGGCTCTCCCACATATTTCGCTTTAGATATCGCCTATCATTTTAATAAATTCCTGGAGCGGAAGTTCGATACCGTGATTGATATCTGGGGAGCAGACCATCAGGGGCATGTTTCCCGCATGATGGCTGTGGTCAACGCTCTGGGAATAAATCCTAAACGGCTTAAAGTCATAATCTGTCAATTGGTCACACTGCGCCGCGGGCAGGAAATAGTCAGAGTCTCAAAACGCAGCGGTGATATTATCACCCTTAGGGAGGTAATAGACGAGGTTGGTCCCGATGCCTGTCGCTTTGTCTTTCTATCTCGTTCAGCCGATGCCCAGATGGACTTTGATTTGGAATTAGCCAAGAAGCAATCAGCGGATAATCCGGTTTATTACGTTCAATATGCTCACGCTCGCATTTCCAGCATCCTGCGGTTAGCTGAAGAAAAGGGAATCGATTATGGTCGGGGCGATGTTTCTTTACTTAACACCGAGCCAGAATTAACTCTGATACGGCGAATGATCAGGCTGCCGGAAATAGCCGAACTTATTTCCGATACGCTGGAGCCACACCATTTGCCCTACTATGCTCAAGATTTAGCCACTGTTTTCCACAGTTTTTACAAACAATGTCGGGTTGTTTCAAAAAATCAGGAGCTGACCCGGGCTCGACTTAAATTGGTTAAGGCAGCCCAGATTGTCCTGGCCAGAACACTGCACCTGATGGGCATGACAGCCCCGGAAAGCATGTAACCCACCCGTTTGTCATTCTGAGCGCAGCGAAGAATCCCCCCCCTGTAGGGACAGACCTTCAGGTCTGTCCGTGAAATTGTTAGCGAGCATTGTCATTTTGCCTTTTGGTGTTTTACTTTTGCATTTATCTGAGATCGCCACGTCGCTATCGCTCCTCGCGATGACGGTTAAACACCCCTAAATCTCAGTTTGTAGCTGGCTACGCTTTGTGCTAAACTGGCACGAATCATGAAAAGACGCGTTTTTTCCGGTGCCCGGCCTACCGGCAGGCAGCACATAGGAAATTATCTGGGCGCCATTCAAAATTATGTGGCTCTGCAAGATGAATATAATTGTATTTATTGCATAGTTGATATCCACGCGTTAACGACCTTGGAAAACACAGATAGACTTCAGCAGGATATACACGAGATGATGCTTGACTGGCTGGCTGTCGGTCTTGACCCTCAGAAAAGCATTCTCTTTGTCCAATCGCATGTTCCTGAGGTGATGGAACTTTATACCCTGCTCGGCATGGTTACGCCCTTAGGCTGGTTATTGCGTGTACCTACTTTCAAAGAGAAGGCACACATGCAGCCTCATAATGTCAATTACGGACTTGTGGGCTACCCAGTGCTAATGACTGCCGATATAGTGCTTTATAAGGCTGAAGTAGTTCCTGTGGGGGAGGACCAATTACCGCATCTTGAGCTAGCGCGGGAAATAGCCCGTCGGTTCAATTATCTATTCGGAGACACGTTTCCTGAGCCCCAGGCCAAGCTAACCTCTTTTCCCATGGTATTGGGACTGAATGGTGCTCAGAAGATGGGTAAGAGCTACAATAACGTTGTCGAGCTAGCGGCTACTCCGGAAGAGACAAAGAAGCTAGTGATGACAGCGGTTACTGACCCTGCCCGCAAATATCGTTCGGACATCGGACATCCGGATGTCTGCAACGTCTTTACTCTCCATCGCTTCTTTAACACGGGTCACGTGGAAGAGATAGCCAAACGATGTCGTTCGGCGGACATCGGGTGTGTTGATTGCAAGGGATTACTGGCTGAGGGGATAAATACAGCGCTGGCCCCTTTGCGAGAAAGAAGAGCCTCGTTTGCTGCCAAGCCGAAATATGTAACTGAAGTCCTTGCCGATGGAGCCAAGCGGGCTAAGGTAATCGCCAGGAAGACCTTAGCTGAAGTCAAAGAAAAGATGGGGCTCCTTCCTCGAGACGTGTGAAATTTCATTATGCCCAACTTGCCCGTTGCCAGGAGCGGCAAGAATGCCCTTGAAGTAGCTATTGTAGCGGCTAAAGAAGCTGGCGAAATTCTTTTGGCTCATTTAGGCTCCGTAAGACAGATAAAACATAAAAGCCAAGGAAATCTGGTCACGGATGCCGATATTTTATCTGAAAAGTTAATAATAGATTTTTTGAAAAGAGAATATCCGGATTTCGGCATCCTTTCCGAAGAATCGAATTCCTCAGCTTCAGTCAGCGGTTACACCTGGGTTGTTGACCCGTTAGATGGTACCAATAATTACACCTACGGAATTCCCTTTTTCTGTGTAAACATCGCTTTGGTCCAAGATGAGGATATTCTATTAGGCATAACTTATGACCCGATGAGGGGGGAGCTCTTTCAAGCCGAGAAAGGAGAAGGGGCTTATCTTAATGACTCACACATTCGAATCTCCGCAATAAGTTCTCTTCAGGAATCTCTTATAGGTCTCGACCTGGGTTATAGTCATGACCGAGGCAGTCAGATGCTCGATACAGTTAACCGGTTGTGGGGCCAAGTACATTGTGTGAGACTAATGGGTTCATCATCCCTGGGATTAGCCTATGTCGCCTGTGGCAGGGTTAGCCTGTACTTTCACCGTTATCTTTTCCCTTGGGACATTGCCAGCGGTCTACTGCTGGTTAGAGAAGCCGGTGGCGAAGTTGTGGACTGGCAAGGTAGACCAGCGAACTTTCGAGATACAGAACTTGTGGCTTCGAATCTAAGACTTCAGCGTGAATTTCTGCAGCATTTTGGGCAGTAGCAAGCGTCCACATACAAGCGCAATGGTCCTACCTTTCAACCCGTAGAGCTTAACCAATAGGCCGGGTACCTTTTTACTACGTCTAAAGTTACTTATGGGCTATTCACTACAGCACTGGGGGGGAGTATATTTAGATTGACTTATATCAAAGATAAGTCGTAGGAAGGGGGCAACAAAATAATATGGAAAAGAGTGGTAAACAGAAAAATCCGGGACAGACCGGCTGACACAGTTGGCTCAAACGCTGGTACGCTGCGCCGGTCCAGATGTCTACTTTGCCCAGAATGAAAGATTGCAGCAAGTTAACTTACCACCCCCTGAGCCCACAGACTACATGTATATAGTGCCGGAACAGATATTTACATTGGCTCGGGTGGAAAACTATAGTGTCTTAACGCACCACTCCAGGAGCTGAAAAACTATCAAGAATAGGATAACCAGACGATTGAAGCCTTAGCCAAAGTCACTCCATCTCAACACAGAGGAGAATGAACCGATATGGGAAGCTTTACGGACATCACCGAAAACGAGCAATTGGAAGAAAATACCTTGAAGTTAGAAGATAAGTACAGGACCATCATGGAGGATATGAAGGAGTCCTACTATGAGATAGACCTTGATGGAAATTTCACTTTTTTCAACGATGCTCTATGCCGCCAGTTGGGTTATTCCAGAGAAGAGCTCATGGGGATGAATTATCGAGTTTGCACTCCGCCTGAGCAAGTCAAGAAACAATCTGAGCCCTACAAGCAAGTATATCGGACGGGTAATCCAAATGAATTGTATCTCATGGAACAGATTAGAAAGGATGGAAAGCGAATATTTACCGAAAGCTCGGTCTTTCCCTTGCGAAATGAGAAGGCAGAGATTGTCGGATTCCGGGGCATTGGCCGTGATATTACCGAACGTGTGCAAATGGAGGAAGCCTTAAAGAGGTCAGGAGAGAGATACCGGACAATACTGGAGGAAATAGAAGAAGGTTATTATGAAGTAGACCTTGCGGGTAACTTCACCTTTGTGAATGATGCGGGTTGCCGCCAGTTCGGATACTCCAGGCAAGAGTTAATGGGACTGAATTATCGCGTCTATGTGCCCAAAGGTGATGTAAAGAATGTGTATAGGACATGGAATAAAGTTTATCGGACTGGGGAACCGGTGAAATCGTTTCCTTTTGCCAGCATTAAAAAAGATGGAACGCATATACATTTAGAGAGCTCGATTACTCCTTTGCGAAACAAGGAAGGAAAGATTATCGGCTTCCGGTCAGTCAGCCGCGATATTACCGAGCGTAAGCAGTTCGAGCAAAAACTGGCTGAGATGGCAACTCATGACGCGCTGACCGGCCTGCCCAACAGAGTATTGTTAAGTGACCGCCTTATGATAGGGTCGGCACTGGCACGGCGTAGCGGCCACCGAATGGCAGTTCTAATGCTTGATTTAGATAGGTTTAAGACGGTTAATGATGCTATGGGGCACAGCGTCGGCGATGAGCTATTGAAAGCTGTTGGGCAGCGGTTGTCAGGTATCATGCGTAAGAGCGATACCGTCTCCCGTATAGGTGGCGACGAGTTTGTTTTGGTACTGCCCCATATCTCCCAGATAGAGCACGTTACCAAGTTCGCCGAAAGAATATTAAATGCCTTTCAAGAGCCATTTGTTTTCGGCAGACATCGGCTTCAGGTCACAACTAGCATTGGCATTGCTATTTACCCCGAAGATGACACAAATATTGAAAACTTGTTGAAGAGTGCTGACTCCGCCATGTATTTGGCTAAGGAGCAGGGCCGGGGTATATATAAATATTATCAGGACGACGAAACCAGAAGCGGCGATAAAGCAGATAGACGTGTAGGAGTTCTTTCGTAGGTGCTTTGCCCGCCACCACCAACATTACTTAATCTCTAGTTTGTCTATGTTTCCTTAGTCTAGTTGTATTTTTGTTTTTGCAGGACACAATCGTGCTTTTGAACGAGGCTATTTGACTCCGGTGTATAAGACGGCGAGTATGGTGGTCTTGGCCCCGGTGGCGGACTTAACCAGATGCGGTTGGCTGGAATCGTAATAGACAGCGTCCCCAGGATGCAGA
>JBAVQV010000013.1:0-2132 GCA_049694415.1 Dehalococcoidia bacterium | reverse complement strand
TATAAACATGGTTTTAATATGTTCAATTCACTTTATGAGCATGTTCTCTCTCCAGAAGCCTACCAGCAACTGGACAAACTGTCCCGGACTGAGGCTACAGGTTTTGATTTTCCTGCCCGGTTGTGGGCACAAATTGTCTATCGTTTCTTACTGGCCTTTGCTTTTGGTAAAGGATTCGCCAGGGGCGACCTGCTCAATTCACTTATTCCTCTTTATCAGGGTTGCGTCGCCGGTTTTGCACTGAAGATGCATGCTGTGAAATCCAGGCTGGCATCTCTTCCCGCCGAGGAAGCAGAAAGTCTTACGTCATTAGCCGCCGAGCAAGAGATTGAGGAAATGGTGGATGAGTTCCTCCGCCAGAAGCGGGATTTCCTGGCAGCCTGGGAAATGAAAGAGGAAGCCATCAAGCCGCCGGTGCCCAAGGTGACCTATCGCGAGTTCATTCCCGGCGTACCGCTGGTGGTCCCCCTGGAGCTCACTGCCCCGGACGGTAAGATATTAGCTACCGCCAACGGCATTTATAACTCCATCTTCTCCAGGCACAAGGAGGAGTTCGAGAAATTTATTTATGAAAAGCTGAAGGCCCCACGGGATGCCGGCCCTTCGGAAATTGGGGAGCGAATAAGGAATTTTATGCACCGGTTAGAGGAGCAGTTAAACCGGATTCTTTTGCCCGGGGACTGCTCCACTGTAGAAGGAACGCGGGAGATGGTAGAGGCTATCTTCCGTTACTTCCCGCATAATGATACCTTTGCCCTCACCCCGGAGATGGCGGCCTGGCTTTTACGACGCCAGCCTCCTATCAACCTGCTTACCAAACTGGGCTACAGCCACGTCGAGGCACTGCTTAACGAATATGAGGCTAACGCCGTCCTGGCACTGGCCACCTGGTCTGAAGAAGAGGACTATATGGAATCGTTATGGGTGCCGCTGGAAAAGAACGCCCGCCCCGAACACTTCAGATATGCTCCTTTTAAACCGCTGGTGGTGAGCAATGAAGAATTCCCCTCACTGATGGAGATGAAAGAAAGCAGTGCTCTTTGCAAAATTGCCGGGAAAATAGTGATTAGCAACCTGCACAAGGGCATGGGTGGAGAATTCCCCAAGTTGCGTTACTTTACAGCCATTGCCAAGAACATTGTCGAGTTCGAGAGGTATGGTCAGCTGTGGCACCGGTTTGCCGGGGAAAGGAAATACCTTGGGTCAAAGGTGATAAACACACTCAGGGGCCACTGGGGGCGGGACCCGCTATCCGCGCACAATATATATGAGAACGGGCATCAGCGGGTACTGGTTGAGAGAGTGCGGGAGATGGCCCAACGAATCACCGAGGAGGCGGGTGGAGATGCCTCCCGCTTAAGACTGGCTGAGACGCTTAAAGATATGGCTGATTCTTACCACCTTGGCCAGACACTCCCTGATGGCACTTTTATTCCCTGCTCTGCCTGGACCTGGGCCAGCTTCAGCTTTAAAGGAGGGACCGGAATACCCACCCCCCTTTCCCTGCATGTGGAGCGGGACTGGGTTTCACGGGATTTCCTCACCGAATATTTTAAGGCAATAGGAGGCACTAAGGCGGCCATAGAGAACAAGATTGTGGAGCTTATGGCGGAGGGCAGGGAATGGGAGGACCTGGCTAAGATTCTGCTTGGTGGAGTGGAAGAAGCCGTTGAGGTAGTGCCGGAACAGACCATCACCCCGGAATACCCCCGAGCAGGAGCCTTAGTCCGTTTTGCCGGTAATCCTATACTTGAGCCCATCAAGGAGCACCCCTGGGAATCAAAATATGTATTGAATCCGGGTGCTATAAACCTAAGGGGCAAGATTTATCTTATCTATCGGGCGGTAGGAGATGAAGTTATCTCCCGTTTTGGGCTGGCGGTAAGTGAAGACGGGTTTAAATTTACCGAAAGGCTGGACAAGCCGATATTTGAGCCAAAGGGCAAAAGCGAAGAGAAAGGGTGCGAAGACCCCCGGTTGACCCTAATTGGCGACCGTATTTACATGGTTTATACTGCCTATGATGGTCTGGTGGCACAAATTGCTTTGGCTTCTATCAGCATCAGTGATTTCTTGAATTATCGCTGGGGAGGCTGGCGAAGACACGGGCTGGTCTTCCCCGGGTTCACTGA
>JBAVQV010000012.1:0-14797 GCA_049694415.1 Dehalococcoidia bacterium | reverse complement strand
TATGAGTAAAATTTAGTTTGTCTGTGGCCCTGGTCGTACTAGGCCGTTTGCTTCGAACCAGCAGAACCGGCGCTGTAGCCTCGCTTATAACCTTTTCAGCTACACTTCCCATCCACCAGCGAGTGATACCACTTCGACCATGGGTAGACATGATAATCAAATCAATCTCTTTTTCGGCGGTGAAATCAAGAATTTTATCAGCTGCGACGCCGTAACGAATCACGGGTTCAGCTTTTATATTATCACTATGTAGCTTGTTTGCGGTTCTGTTTATGTAATCCTCAATAAGGCGGTTTACACGGCGTGTCTTTCTCCCGATGCCTACACCCAAAATGTGCACACGAGAACCAAATTTTGGAGCTAAATCTCTAAGATAAGGAAGTACACTTTCAGCTTCCGTAGAACCGTCCAAAGGAATTAGAATTTCCTGTACTTTTAACATACTCTTTGCCATTTTATTTAGTTGATTATAACCGAACTTGTCTAAGACAACACATTTATGGTATTTTTGAGGCGTGCTTTATGATTTCCACACCCATACTTTTCATAGCGATGGCGTTTTATCACCTATTGAGTTAATACGTCGTGCTTTCGTTCAAGGCTATTCGGCTATTGCCATTACTGACCATGTAGCCATCGGTTCACTTGGCAGATTAATCAAAGAAATAAGCGACGATTGCGCTCTGGCAAGGGCTTATTGGGATATTCTAGCAATCCCGGGCGTGGAGCTTACCCACGTTCCGCCGCAGGCTATCTCTGAGATGGCCAAGAGAGCTAAAGAAATGGGAGCCTGGTTAGTGATAGTTCACGGCGAAACACCTGCAGAGCCAGTAGAAAAAGGTACTAACTTTGCCGCTGTTCAATCTCCCTATGTTGATATCTTAGCCCATCCCGGCTTATTAACGGTTGAGGAAGCCTCTCTGGCAGCCAAAAATAATATTTTTATTGAACTTACGGCTCGGAAGGGCCATTCTGCTACCAATTCTCACGTTGCTTCGGTTAGCCAAAAAGCAAAGGCGAGGCTCCTGGTTAGTTCTGATGCCCACCACGAAAAAGACCTATTAATGCCGAGCTTAGTTGAGTCTATCCTTCATCAATCAAACATAAACCAGCGGCAACGCCGACAAATTATCGACCGCAACCCCCTGCTTTTAATCGAGAAAGTCAAAAATCGCCTTTAAGCTCTGATTAAAGCATGTAGTTGAATTAGCCTTTGCCAATTCGAAAGACCTTGGTTCCACAGGATGGGCAAGTACCGCGTGTCGCTGGCCTCTTGTTCTTCAGAGTAACGCTCTGCGGGTTCTTCATTTCCGTCTTCTTCCGGCATTTGAAGCAATATGCCTGCGCCATGTATTTCACCTCCTTTCACCCAAAGCTAAATCATATCTATTATAGTATGGACTGTCAAGACCTTTTAGTGTTTTGGCGGATAACTTACGGGAGTGAGAAGACCTTTTCTGGATGCCATAGCCGTGTTTCAGGAATAAAATGCAGCACAGCTAGAAAATTACCATCGAGGTCGTAAGCTCGGCAGTATTCCTCTGAAAATAGGTAGGTTACATCTAAGGGCAATGGACGGCCGTTTCTAATGTCTAGTTCGTTTTTTTTGCCAACAATGATTGCTTTCCAGTTCGAAAGCGGGCTGTCCACCGGATGGATAAGCTTTTTCCAGGCATCTTTCTGAATGGCATCTTCGACTTGGTCTTCAGAAAGAGCATCTTGTATGGAAAATGGACCACACCGTAACCGTGTCAGGTTTTTGAGATGAGCGCCACATTCCAGGTATTGTCCAAGGTCGTTAGCCAGGGAGCGTATATAGGTACCCTTGCTGCAGTCTATATTGATTTCTATTAGCGGTAACTGGTAGCTAACAAGCTCTAGTTTTGTGATTTCAACCCGCCTTGACTTCAGCTTTATCGGGACACCAGCACGGGCGAGTTCATAACATCGACGGCCTCCCTGTTTCAGAGCACTAAATACTGGAGGTACTTGATCAATGACCCCTCTAAAAGCGGTAAGAGCCTCTTCTATGTGGGTCACGTTAATTCCGCCGGGGTCTCTACATTCAATTATCTTCCCTTGTCTGTCGAAGGTATCCGTGGTTACACCCAGTTCAATCTGTGCTAAGTACGTTTTGCTGCTATTTGTTAGAAACTGTGTGATGCGGGTCGCCTGACCAAAGCAAATTGGCAGTACACCTGTAGCTATTGGGTCTAGTGTACCGGCGTGTCCGACACGTTTCTCTCCAGTGAGGCGCTTAAGCCAGGCAACTACATTAAAAGAGGTCTTGCCTTCGGGTTTGTTGACGTTGAGGATGCCGTCAATGACCATCTTCGTTTTCAGCGTCTTTTGAAGTGACCTCATCGATTAACTTCAGGACTTCAGCGGCACGCTCTATAGAGTCATCAAAGTGAAAACTAAGTTCGGGCATGTGCTTTAGTTGCAGGCGATTGGCCAATTGGCAGCGTAGAAATCCTGAAGCAGCAGTGAAGCCCTGTAGTATCTCCTTTTTATCCACGTTGTCTCCAAAAGTGCTGATAAAGACTTTGGTTTGCCTTAAGTCGGAAGACGTCGAAACCTTAGTAATTGAAATAAGGCTAGTAAGTCTCGGGTCGTTAACTTGCTCTCGAAGCAACTGGCTGATTTCTTGCTGAATTACGCTGTTTAGCCTTTCTATACGCCTTGTCATATTATTTATTCCTTTTAGCTAAAGGATTGCGATTTGGGATAGAAAGCAATTTAATCTGGGAAAAACAGAGACGAGGTGGTTTAGCTTACTATTTCCTGTCGGTAGGATTGAATTATATCGCCAATTTGGAAATCTGAAAAGCCTTCTAGCCTGAGCCCACACTCAAAGCCAGTAGCTACGTCCTTAACATCTTCCTTGAAACGCCTTAAGCTATTTATGCGGGATTCGTGTATTGGTTCGCCTCGACGTATTAACCGAGCTGAGGCATCTCGTCTCATCTTCCCTTCTTTAACTGAAACTCCAGCTACTTTGCCTTTTTTACCTGCGTCAAATACAGCTATCACTTCGGCTTGACCTTCAATAACCTCAGAATAAGTAGGCTCCAGCATGCCTTTCAGTGCTTTTTCAACATCTTTCACCAGCTCATAAATCACATTGTAATATCGAATGCTTATTCCCTCTGTTTCGGCCAGTCGTTGTGCTCCTGGTTCAGGTCGGCTGTTAAAGCCGATGATTATCCCTTTAGAAGCTAAGGCTAGTAGCACATCGCCTTCTGTAACACCGCCACTGCCCGAGTGGATAATTCTGACCTTAATCCTCTCGTCCCCAAGATGCTCTAGAGAATCCTTGATGGGCTCGATGCTTCCTTGTACATCTGTCTTAAGGATGATGTTGAGCTCCTTTATCTGTCCGGTGCTGATTTGAGTTGAAAGGTCACTAAGGCCCAGGGGCCTGGCGCGACTTGAGACTTTTTGTTGCGAGGCTTTTTGCTTTTCTAAGAGCATTCTGGCTTCACGCTCGTTGGTAACAACCTTGAAAGATTCTCCGGCTTGAGGGACAGCATTTAATCCGAGAACTTCTACCGGGGTAGCAGGCTCAGCTTTCTTAAGATGCTTACCCAATTGGTTGAACATGGCCTTGACCCTGCCCCAGGTATTACTGACTGTGATGTTGTCACCGAGCTTGAGTACACCTTTTTGGACCAGAAGGGTAGCTAATGGCCCCCTGGTTTTATCTAGCCGAGCTTCAATTACTACTCCTTCTGCCGGGCAATCGTGTTCAGCTTTGAGTTCCAGTATATCGGCGACAAGGAGCAGGTTTTCTAGAAGCTCATCTATACCCTGTTTTTTCTTAGCTGATATAGGCACGCATACTGTCTCTCCTCCCCATTCCTCAATAACCAAGCCCAAATCGGACAGTTGTTTTTTCACTTTCTCTGGATTGGCGTCAGCTTTGTCAATTTTGTTTAGGGCGACCACTACAGGTACATTGGCCGCTCGAGCATGGTCTATGGCTTCTACAGTCTGAGGCATCACTCCGTCATCAGCAGCTACCACCAGGACAGCTATATCGGTAACTTGAGTTCCTCTGGCTCTCATGGCAGTAAAAGCCTCATGCCCCGGTGTATCCAGAAAAGTAATCTTTCGTGAATCCAGCTCGACCTGGTAAGCTCCTATATGTTGAGTAATAGCACCAGCTTCGGTGGCGATTACATTACTTTGGCGAATGGCATCTAGGAGGCTTGTCTTGCCGTGGTCAACATGCCCCATGATAGTAATCACCGGCGGCCGTGGGTAAAGTTTACCGCCAGCTGTTGACGCAGGCCGTTTTATTTGGGCTAACATCGGCTGCTTTTTAGCTTCGTAACCGAAATGAGCAACTACTACTGCCGCAGTATCATAATCTACTGCCTGATTGATATTAGCCATGACACCGTTTCTCATCAGCTGTTTGATAACCTCAACGGCACTAACCTTCAGCAGGTCAGCCAATTGTTTTACGGTGAGAGTTGGTGGAAGGCTAATATGATGCAGCGCCTTTAAGGAACTGCCAGCTTCTGGGTTATTCTCCTCTTGGTCAGCAATTGATTCTTGTTTCTTATTCCTCAACCCCGGCTCTCTCTTTCTGGTAGGCTCTTGCCATATTCTACCAGCACCTGGCGATTTTCCAAAGTTAGCTTAACCCGCAAGGTATGCTCAAGGCGGTTGCCTTTAAGTCCTGTCTCCCAGCATTCACGTATCGGGCATAAATAAGCCCCTCGACCTGCGTCTTTACCCTTAGGGTCTATTTGTACTGCGTCGGCATTACCAACGAGTCGTATTAATTCCCTTTTAGCCCTTTTCCCCCGGCAAGCAATGCAACTACGTTCAGGTACGTGCTTTTGACGATGATTTTGTTTCTTAGTATTATTCTTCAAGTTCTTCTTCGTAGGCTAACCGTTTTTGACGAGCCTTCTTAGGCCGGCTTTTACTTGCCGGTACATCGGACTCTTTCTTGCCGCTTTTTTCCTTCTTGGCTTTACTGGCTCTTCCCGGTAGGATGTCCTCAGCGAACCTGATTTGTCGGCCCTCTGCAGATTTTGCTGTTGAGGGTACACCGGTAGCGAAAACAAGGTCAAAATCACTTACAGCTGCGGCTACATCTTCGGTTTTCTCCTCAGTCACTGGCTCCAGTTCACCTGGTATTTCCTCTTCACCCACTGCTGATGTTGGAACTTCTCCTGCAGCAGCAAATTCGGGGATAAGCTCTTCTGGCTCAGCGAGTGCCTTTCTGCCCGCCACCGCAGCTTCTCTGTCCATACTTGCCTTTTCTGCTTCAACCGCTGAGGTACTTTTAATGTCGATTCGCCAACCAGTTAGTTTTGCCGCTAATCTGGCATTTTGTCCTTCTTTGCCGATGGCCAAAGATAACTGTTTATCCGGAACCGTCACTATAGCAGTATTTTCTGCTTGATTGAGTTCAACGCTTGATACCTGAGCCGGGCTGAGCGCATTAGCAATGAAGGTTGCTGGGTCATCCGACCACTCAACCACATCTATCTTTTCGCCACGTAGTTCATTCACTATATTTTGTATCCTAATTCCACGCAGTCCGACACAACAACCGACCGGGTCAACACCGTCCTGGCGGGCTGCCACAGCCACCTTGCTTCGGTAGCTTGCCTCGCGTGCTATTGATTTTATATCTATAGTGCCGCCATACATTTCCGGGATTTCTAACTCGAAAAGCCTGCGCAACAAGTTGCGATGAGAGCGAGATACCAATATCTGAGGCCCTCGGCTACTCTTAGTTACCTCTAAGACGTACAATTTGAGCCTTTGTCCAACTCGATAGCGCTCGTTATGCACTTGTTCGATGCCAGGTAGTATTGCTTCAGCTTTGCCTAAATCAATATGAATTTGCTCTGGAGTAATGCGTTGCACTATTCCAGTAACGATGTCACCCTCTTTGCCGGTAAATTCCTCGAAAATTGCATGATGTTCTGCCTCATGCAACCGCTGCAATATAACCTGCCTTGCCGTCTGAGCAGCGATGCGTCCGGCATTCGGGGGTGTGGATTCTATGCTTACAATGTCCCCGATCTGGGCATTTTTGTCTTTCTTTTGAGCTTCGCCAAGGGATATCTCACGAAGTAAGTCGGCTGCTTTTTCAACCACTGTCTTCCTGACATAGACCTTGACCTCGCCAGTGGTGGGGTTGATTTTAGCCGAGATGTCTTGGCCGGCAACAAAAGCGTCTTTTCTGTAGGCGGAGACGAGTGCCGTCTCTATGGCAGACAGCACTACTTCCTTCGGCAGATGTTTCTCAGCCGATAATTGGGTAAGGGCAACCATGAACTCTGTCTTCATTGCATACCACTCCCCGTTTCTACTCCATCAACAAAAAAGTGGGAACTAGCCCCACTTTTTACGTACTCTTAGGTTACGACACCAGTATAACATAACTATACGCAAAATGCAACTCAGTCTTTATTCATAATTTTCCATCCTTTTTCCTCGCCGTTTAGTAGCTGATGCCATGAATGTTGCGGCAAACAACAAAAATTGGGCCAATTCATTTGCTGCTAAAAACTTACGGTGTTGCTATTCAGGTAAGCTTGGTGCAGAACTCCATTAACCCGTACTAGGCTTCTCCTGCCAATTTCTCTAGTTTTTCTTTCAGTTCTTTTCTTTTTGCCTCGTCGAGTTTAACAGGGTTGGCTTGAGTCCGATAGTGTGGTTCGGATACTATCATTTTTTCTGGCCCAAGGTTTTTGGTCAAGCATACGTGAGAACCAACGATGGAGTTGGGGCCGATCTTAATGCCAGGCATAATACTGGCGTTAATTCCAGTTTTGCAGTTATCACCAATTATAGCTCCGAGCTTATCTCGTCCGGTATCGATAGCCTCGTCGCCAACATGCGCCGAGACGTTCTGCTCGTCAAAGCGGAAGTTGGCCAGAACGGTGCCGGCGCCGAAAGAGCAACTTTTGCCTATTATAGAGTCCCCGATATAGCTGGAATGAACCCAACATCCGTCACCGATATAAGAACTTTTTACTTCTGTGCAGTAACCTATGACACAGTCGGCACCGATATGGCTGTAGTCTCGCACTAAAACATTGTTACCTATTATAGAGCCGGCACCAATGTAGGCTGGCCCTCTTATCACTGCGTTTTCCAGCACCTTGACACCGTCACCTATGATAACCTTACCTTCTATGCTAGCTTTGGCTGAAATAGAGGCTGAACGGGAAACCTTTGGCTGGCTCATATCCAGCACATATTTGACTACATCAAAGATATGCCAGGGGTATTTTACGGGCGCCCAGAAATCATCGTAGGGAATTATCTTGACTTTGTGCCCGGCTTTGGCCAGGTTATCCAGGGCGCATTCATAGACATCGTCCTTCGTTGTTTTGACCTCTTCAATATATCCCAGAAGTCTCTTAGAATCGGTGTGAAGGTGAACCAGGATATTTACCAAGTTGCTTGGTTCCTCTCCGGGTTTCGGCTTTTCTACGATGTGTTCCAGCTCATTTGCTGTGTTTACAACCAAATAACCCCCGGGGAAATAGTTTTTGGTGTGATAGCCGAGCATATATGAATCTGCTGATTTCTTTTTGGCTGCTTGAAGAAGGCTGTTATATGCCGAGGCGGCAAAAACATCATTAGGATTTACTATCAGGATACCTTCATCCGAGAGAGGGGCGGCACTTTTCAATGCATCGGCAATACCCAGCGGTTGTTTTTGTAGAACCAGCTTAATTTTAGTATCTGAGATTACATTGGTTATTTTCTCTATTTGCTCCATATTGTATTTATTGCAAACAATTAAAAAATGATTTAGGCCGGCTTGCCTGGCTGCTTCCAGTTGTATCTGGAGAAGTGTTTTGCCCAGGAATTTTAGTAGGAATTTATCCTCAGTAATGGGGAACATCCTTTTACCAATGCCACCACATAGAAAAACTACATTCATTTTTCCATCCTATTTTACAAAGTAACTAATTTAATCTGTAGTTACTTTATGTTTTATCATGGGCTTTATCATCTGGGCAGGAATAGAGATAGCCAGGTGCTTCAATGTTTTTAAGATAAGTTCGCTATGCCAATCAAACGGGAAATCGTCAAGCTCACTGATAAATTGCGGCATGCCGTTGTGGCTGATAAAATCATATAAACGCTCAATTTGCCGGTTATCGAGCATCCGGTAAATGCGATGTGCCCAATAGCCAATTTTGAGCTCTTTACCCAGCCTGGCTCGCCATCTCTTCTCGTAAGAAGCCAGTCGGGATCCAGAAAATTCATGCACTTGAAATACTTGGTGTAGAGTATCAAGGGCTATGTCCGCGCACACGAGCCCGTAATATATACCACCGCCAGTAGTCGGCTTAACCTGTCCGGCAGCCTCACCAACCACCAGTAGTCGGTCGCTGTATGTCTTGGGTAAAGATTGGAGGGGTATTGCCCTGTACGCGGGGATAACTTCAGTGGTAGCTATTTTACCTTGAGTTTTGAGGGCTGATAGCAGCTTTCTGAAGTATCGTTTTGGCTGCCGGGTTGTTAATTGCCCTACTAAGCCTCTATTGTCTCCGGTAGGTACTAACCAGGAAAAACCCCCGGGGGCCAGCCTCCGGTCAAGGTAAATTTCTATCTCGTCGATGTCTGTTATGCTTACCTCCGCCTGAGCCCCGATGACAAAATTGCTTATTTCTCCTAAACCAAGCGTGGCGGGCAGCGGTGAGCCGAATCCAGTGGTAATGACCGCTGTCTCGGCTTCAAATAAAGTTTTATGCCCTCCACAATTCGCTGTCACGTGTAAGCATCCCGTTGCTCTCTGAATGTCAATGACGTTACTTCCGAAAAGATAACGAACGCCGGATGCCTGAGCATAGTCGACCAGCACTTGCTCAAGAGCCACCCGGTCAATTATATAGGCTACCTCATCGGTTCGCGAGAGTTTAAGCGATTTACCAGAAGGCGCCACGAACCTGGCCGAGCAAACCGGCCTTTTAGCCAGATTTATCTCGGTAGGAAGCAAATTAAAACAATCTTTGCTAATGATACCGGTGCAGCAGATGTCTTGCCCGGCAGCCGATTTTTTATCAAGGACAAGCACTTTGTATCCTAGCTGAGCTAGTTTCGCAGCCAGGTAGCTGCCAACTGGACCGGCGCCGATGATGATGGTGTTATACAACTGTATCTCCTGTCTAACAAGCCACTACGGGGAAATGACATCGATATAAAGTCTGAGTGGCTCCTTTAAATAGGGTTCTGTTCCTCCGTTTTTGTACAGGATAAAGTCGACCCTCTGTCCTTCGCCAACTACCTGGGGAATGAAACTGACCTTCTCCTCCCATTTTTGTTGATAAGCCAGCGTACCTACATTTACCTCCCCAACTTCAATGCCATCCGTCTTTATGTATACCTGATAGGCGGCCGGCTGATATTCGTGGTTGACGACACCAATACGTATATCAACAGGATGACCTACGGTTACCTGTTCCGGATAATCCTGAGCTTTACCTTCTGTGTTCAGGACATAGAATTCAGTGAATTTCTCCACTTCCTGTGGTGTAACCGCCATATAGATAATAAAGCCCGACGTAACCACAATGGCTACCACCAGGAAAATAAATAAGGCTCTATTTAACTTACTCATGGTATCAAGTTAGGCAAGCCAATTAAAAGTTGGGTCACTGGTGCAATTATATATGTGGTGCCGTCACACTTGCAATCGTAGGTTCGGCATGTGATAGTGGTTACTTGCTATTCTGATTCAGGAATTCCCCGTATTTAGCCAGGTAGGCGAAGGCGGCTGCTGCTTTGTGAGGCATGTCATAAGATACGCAATTTCTGTCGGCCAGGGAGCGGATTATTTTGTTGGCCAGGTCAGCACCGAAAGCAATTGGCTCGGAGCCGACAACTATAGGCTTGTCATACTTATCGGTCAGTTCTTTGAGCTTGTCGAAAACGGTAATTATGGCTGAGAGTATCGCGTCCCGCATGCGGTCCCTATCTTCTAATTTGGCAGCGCGAGAGAACTGCTCCATAGGTAAGGCAGGCATTATTCCCAAAAAGATGACTCCGTCAACCACAGGGCTGCGCATCACCACCTCGATGCATCTCATTACCCCGTCTCCAAAAATGCCAGCTACCATGTCAACCGGATTACCATGACTCCACCATGCCGGCATGAAGCTATTCAGCTCGTTAATGGTCTCGGGAGGAAATTGAACGACATCGAGCCCCAACTTGGCGCAGGCATCGGCAGCCAGAACTCCCCATCCGCCGCCAGCGGTGACTATGCCGACTCTACGACCTCGAGGCAATGGATGGCAAAGAAAGGCGGTGCCGGCGTCTACAAGCTCGTCCAGATGTCTCACCCTTATAATTCCCGATTGCTGGCACATGGCGTCGACTACGGTGTCCATGCCGGCTAAAGACGCCGTATGTGATTTAGCAGCTATGGCTCCTGCCGGCGTCTCGCCGGTCTTAAGCATTACAATTGGTTTTTTCTTGGTCACCTCCTTGGCTGCTTCGAAGAACCGGCTGCCGTCCTTGAACCCTTCGACATAGCTAAGTATGACCTTGGTCTGCGGGTCATCCGCCAGGTATCTAATGTAGTCCTCGGCGTGGAGGTCGGCCTCGTTGCCGCTGCTAATGCATTTGGCGCAGCCGAAACCGCTATCTATTGCCAGGCGCATCATGGTTCCGACTATGTTCCCGCTCTGGGAGACTATAGAAATAGGACCTGCATAGGGGAAAATGGGTGGCATCTCGGCATAGAGCTTATGATGTGGATTGACTATGCCGTCGGTGTTAGGCCCTATAAATCGTAGGCCAGCGCGGTGGGCTATGTCGACCATCTCCTGCTGTCGTTTTTCGCCTTGTCTATCGACCTCGGCGAAGCCAGCGGTTATGACCACAACAGCTTTTATACCCTTATCGGCGCATTCCTTCAAAACTGCGGGTACGCCCGGAGGTGGTATAACAATGACAGCGAGGTCAGGTATCTCCGGTATTTCGCCCACAGTTTTGTATACTTTTCGCCCCAGTACCTCTTGCTTGGTCGGATTTATGGGGTATAGTCGGCCTTGAAATCCACCATTAACAATGTTGGCGAATATACGGAATCCCCATTTAAAGGGGTTATTGGTCGCTCCCAGAAAGGCAATGGAGCGAGGTTCAAATATAAGCTTGAGCTTGGCTATCAGGTCAGATGTTTCGTTGTTCAAGATGAGTTATTTGTCTTTTGCTCTAAGGTCTGCGTTAGAAATCCGACCTATATTGTAGCAACAAAGCATGCCTGAGGCAAATTCGAAATTGTCCATCTGTCATCGCGAGGAGCCCTTCCACGGAAGGGCGACGTGGCGATCTCAGTATTAAATAACAAATTCTAATTTCTAAATCACAAACAAATCCAAAATTATAAATTCCAATTCTCCAAACTGTTTTGTGTTTTGGTGATTTGAATTTGTTTAGGATTTCGGATTTGATGCTTGGAATTTACCTGTTGGGATTGACACGCCTTCGGCTCGCAATAACAGGAGGATTTGGGCGCAATTCATGCTTGGCGTTTTAATGGCGTGCCGAAAGTTGAGCTCAGAAAACCGGTTATTTTTTGCGCAATGACGGGATACCACAGCCAGAAGGTGACATGTGTGCCCGGCAACCATACGATGGGAGGCTTATGACAGGCTTCCCAGAAGTCGAGCGTAGCCTCTTTGGGGATGGTTTTGTCCCACATTGCATTTAACATTAATACCGGGCGTTCCCGGAGATATGGAGCGAAGGTCAAGGCGTCGGTTAAGAAGCAGTCTTTAAACGGGATAACATTGCCAAAGCCCTTTTCGGCTGTCTCAGTCAGATACTGAGGATAGTGACTGCGTACTTCGCGGCATTCGGCTTCAGTGCAACCGTGACCTTTAATTATAGCCTCGCTCCTGGTAATCCAGGTTATCTTCTCCGAGTTTCCTCCAGCGACCATGAATACACCTGCTTTGATGCGTTTATCCAGCCCCATAGCTATCTCCGAAACGAATCCGCCAAGGCTTATACCGAGTACGGCTATTCGCTCCTGGTCCAGCTCCGGTCGGCTGCTAGCCCAATCTATTATCTGGTGAACTTCTATTACCGAAGCCCTGTAGCCCTCGAACCAGTCCTCGGGGGTAATATATGGCATATGACTTTTCATGGTTTCCGGCATTCGGCTGGAATGGAACACCAGATATAAGATAAAGGCGGCAATGCCCTTTTTTGCTAGAGTTCGTGCCAGGAGTTGGCACGGAATGGCGCTGCGGTCACCCCATCCGTGAATAACTATAGCTAGTGGGGCGCGGTCGATATTCCGCGGCTGGAAATATTCACCCACGACGACGTTGTTTTCTTCATTATCTGCAACATAGGCGGTGGGGAAATCGACCTCGTAACGAAGCCAGCGAGAGGTCGTTTCTTTCAGCTGCACGTTAGCCTGAATATCCTGTCTTTGGTAATTGTATGGATTCATATATTTAGCTGACTAATCTCTTAAAATATGAGGGTAATGTCACGCACATCTTTATATATTAACTTCGTGGTAAATTTTTAGCAAACTCTGCCAGCGCATTTAGTGATGCGAGTAAGAGATGAGCCGGAATCGGAATTTTTACTAGGCGAACTGCCTCAGTGGGAGGTGCCTCAGCCGGGGCTGCTGATGCAGGATTCAACCTCGCCACCGCTCAGAAACTCTAAATCCTAAGCACCAAATCCTAAACAATATCGAAATTCTAATTTTCCAAATTCTAAACGGGCGGTGTCATTGTGAGCCCTTCGGATTTTCTGTCATTCTGAGGGAGCGAAGCCACCGAAGAATCTCGCTCAGGGTAAACTCCGCGAAGAATCTACTAAAGCTCAGGATGAACTCCGCTGGCAATCTCAATCTCAAGCCAGAGCTTTAACGGCTAACTCGGAGACACTGCTGGCTTCGACATTCAAGCCGTAATGCTCGCTTAGGTCTCCGATTTGCTGGCGGCAGTTATCGCAAGAGGTAATGACCAGGCTGGCCCCGGTGCGCTTAACCTGCTCTGCCTTGAGCTTTCCTGCCTGTATACGGATATCTATCCACTCCGGCTCGGCTACAAGCCCACTGCCGGCGCCGCAACAATAGCTCTCCAGCCGATTTGGCGTCATCTCTCGATAATCGCTGACGGAGGCTCGGATTACATGTCGCGGTTCGTCGAAAATGCCACCTTTACGTCCTAAATTACAGGAGTCATGGTATGTGGTAGGCTGGCTGTTCTTGGAGGCATCCAAATGCAGGCGCCCTTCTCTAACGTATTCATCGAGTACTTCGAGTATACTGCGAACCCGAAACGGAAGTTGCCCGAACCATTTGGGAGCCTCCCAGCGCATAGTGGTGTAACCGTGTCCGCATTCGGTGATTATGATCTCCTCAGTTTTAAGTTTTTGGGCCTCATTGATAACGCGCTGGGTGATGCGCTTGGACTTGATGCCATCGGCTAGAAAAACGGCGTAATTGGATGACTCGAACATGCCCAGGGTCCATGATTCCTTAGCTGCATTGAAGAGGATGGCTTGAGGTACAATAGTATGAGCCCCGGCTAAGGGCACATAAAGCATACGGGCACCCTTCTCTTCCATAGGTATCCGTGCTTTAGAGCTGCCCAGACGGTCCTGGACCTCCTTTTCCAGCTCTTTAACCTGGTCCCGATATATATCACGAAATAGTTCAATGTTCTCTTCCTTGGCAATGGCAGCGTTCGCCAACTCTAAAAGCATCTCCGGGGCATTGCCAGTAGCGGTAGCTATTGACCTCATAATGCGCATGATTTCGGCTGTCTCCACGCCAAAGGGGCAGGCAAAAGTACAACGGTGACACAGCGTACAACTGGCGAAAGCTATCTCGGCCAGCTTGGCTAACATCTCGTCGGTCGACTCTTTGACGCCTACCCACTGCGGGAAAGCGCGCCCAATAGGGTCAAAAAAGCGCCTGTACAATCGCCGCACCATTTCGGCGCGGTAATAGGGGGTGTGCTCCGTCTTAGGATTGGACTGGTAATAGTGACAGCTTTCGGTGCATATACCGCAGCGGACACATACTTCCAGCGCCGTCAGTACCCTGCGGTCAACCAGATTGCCCAGCATTTCTTTGGCTACGGTGAATTTATCTTTTTCTGTTTTCACTGCGCTATTCATGTGTCCACTCCAGTACGCCGCGACGGCCGAAAAACAGGCCGATAAACACGCGTTCATAAAAGAAATAAATAAAGTGTTTAATCTTACCGAACGGCGCGTAAGCCAGGGTTATGCCGGAGACCGCCCAGAATACGGGTAAGAAGTCCGGTTTGATAGCCGTCACGGCACCTGATGCCAGGAATAGTGTCACCAGCGCCAGAGAGAAGTAATCATCGGGGGTGCTCAGCAGCCGCATGGTGGGGTCGTTTAATCTTATACCGAAACCTGCCACCCCCAGTACAGCGCCGACGCCAAAAAGAGCCGCCAGAGATAGACGCAGAGGCAATACCATCTGCGCCAGCCACGGGCTGGCTATCAGAAATGCGGCGGCTACGAAGATGCCAACATGAATGATTATGCCGCGTATATAGGCTATCCAATGCCGGCGAGCGCTCTCCTTAGCCCATGGCGCCATGCCCAGGGTGAAAGCATAGACAACGCCTAGCCCTGGAGAACGTTTGACTGGCGCCAGTTCAGATTGGTAGGGTCGGCGCTGGGCAGCCACAATCACGGCTACTACACCGATAATGAAGATGAAGGCGCCGACCAGGGCAATCCCGGCGGTCACCATCTGCAATATACTCATTTCACCTTCTTGATGAGAAACTTTATC
>JBAVQV010000011.1:0-7414 GCA_049694415.1 Dehalococcoidia bacterium | reverse complement strand
TTCCCATCGGCTAGCGTCAGCTGGCGAGAGCGCAACTGGTCTATCCGCTTTCACGGCAGCAAATGCAAGAGCTGCGGCTTGGTTACATTCCCAATACAACGAGTGTGTTACCAGTGCCAGTCCAAAGATAACTATGAGGAGGTAAGGCTTTCAGATAAGCGAGGAAAAGTATTCACCTTCTCTTTAGACAACTTAGCTGGTAGAAGCGACGACCCCGTAATCCCCCAAATAGTCATCGAATCAGAATTAAGTAATGCAAGAATATATTGCATAATGACAGATTGTGACCCTAAGGTGATTAAAATAGGCATGCCTGTAGAAATGACTTTTAGAAGGATTTACGAAGGGGGCGGCATGTATAACTACTTCTGGAAATGTCGACCCATAAGATAGGAGGCAAGAGAAATGGAAAGTATCAAAGATAAAGTCGCCATAATAGGTATGGGGTGCACCAAGTTCGGAGAGCGCTGGGACTCCGGTCTTGATGACCTGGCTATAGAGGCTGCCTACGAAGCTTATGAAGATGCCGGCATTGGGCCCAAGGATATTCAAGCTTGCTGGTTTGGAACGGTGACTGCGCCGGCAACCGGCATAGGAGCTACCCATGCCGCCAATTCATTGAAGCTGCGCGTCCCCATGACCCGTGTGGAAAACTGGTGCACTACTGGCCACGAAGCTTTGAGGAACGCCTGCTTTGGCGTGGCTTCCGGAATGTACGATATTGTACTGGCCCTCGGCGTGGAGAAACTTAAGGATACCGGGTTTCCTGGGCTTGGCACCGGTCGGGGCATGGGACCGGTATTGGAAGCCCGCCGTACCTCACCCGGCAGCTTTTCACTTATCGCTACCAGATATTTCTATACCTATGGACTTACTCCGGAGGAAGGCAAGGCAACTATTGGTAAAATCGCGGTTAAGAACCACAACAACGGCAGCATGTCCCCCAAAGCCCATTTTCGCAACAAAATAACCTTGGAGCAGGTAATGAATGCGCCAATCATCGCCTGGCCTCTGGGGCTCTTCGATTGCTGTGGCAACAGCGATGGCGCCGCCGCTGCCATCCTGGTTCCGGCCAGCCAGGCAAAGAAATTCAGGACTGACCCGGTTTACGTGAAAGGTTTAGGGCAATCTTTCGACCCGCTGCTGCCACATGCCCGTCCCAATTTCGACTGGCTAAACTGGGATGCCTTGCGCAACTCCTCCCGTCAGGCTTATGAGCAAGCCGGCATACAGAATCCCCGTGAAGAGCTTGACATAGCTGAGGTTCACGACTGCTTCACTATAACCGAGCTTATCATTTACGAGAATTTCGGCTTCAGTGCTCAAGGCAAAGCTAAAGAGGACATTGACGCTGGCTTTTTTGAGCTTTCCGGAGGATTGCCGGTAAACGCCGACGGCGGCTTGAAATGCTTTGGACATCCAGTAGGTGCTAGTGGTCTTAGAATGACCTACGAAGTCTATAAGCAAATACAGGGCAAGGCTCAAACGCCGGAGCGGCAACTCAAAGACGTGAAGCTTGGTTTATCCCACACCTTCGGCGGCCCACCACAGGTAAGCGCGGTCGCCATTTTGGGCAGAGAGCTGGACAAAAGTAAAGCGAAATCTCGGTGAGCTAGCCAGATTGGGTAATTTAGTATAACCTTGGTCATTGGGAAGCCATCGCTGGCTCCTCATAAACCGGATCAGGGGTAAAGTAAATTCCTCCAGCCCTACTATTCTACCTCGATGTCTTTTACTCGAAGTTCTGTCCCGCTCACAGTCTGTATGTCTTCACTCTGGCATTTGGCGCAGATATAACGATAATCTTTCACAACGAACTCCTCCTGGCACTTTCTGCATATACCCACAACCGGAATTATCTCGAGGTTGAGATAGGCTCCACTGGCGATGGTGTTCTGCGCCATCAGTCCAAAGCCAAAGATGAGTTGCGCCGGTACGATTCCCCTCAGTTCACCTGCCACCACGTTAACCCTGGTAATTTTTCTGGCGTCTTCTTTCTCAGCGGCAGCAACGGCAATATTGACTATGTTTCGGGCTATTGCCATCTCATGCACGCGTTTTGGTCCCGAACTTCTTTTGATAATGCTGATTAAGCCATGATATCCAATCTGATATCCCCTCGCCGGTAGCACACGAGATATCTATGATGTCCAAATCCGGGTGGACCCGTCGCGCATTTGCCTTAGCTTCCTTTAAATTAAAATTGGTGTATTTCAGCAAATCGATTTTGTTTATAAGAAGCAATGATGATTCGCGAAACATCAGCGGATACTTAAGCGGCTTCTCATCGCCTTCCGTCACGCTGAGTATCATAATCTTGTAATCTTCTCCCAGCTTGAACTCGGCAGGACAGACAAGATTTCCTACGTTCTCAACAACCAGAATGTCTATTTTCTTCAGGTCGATATGCGGCAGCGCTGAGGCAATCATATTGGCATCGAGATGACAGGCACTGCCGGTGGTCAATTGAATTACAGGCAGCTTATGCTTTTCCAATCGCTCGGCATCTCGCGAAGTCTCAATATCGCCGGCAATAACACCTAGACGAAGATTACCCTTGAGTGCCTCACCTGTTTTCTCTAGCAAGCTCGTCTTACCAGCTCCCGGCGAGCTCATCAGGTTAAGCACCAGATTCCGCTGCTTATTAAAGACACCGCTATTAGCAGTAGCAATGCGGTCATTCGCTTCAAGTATGTCAGTCATAACGTTGATTTTCATTTATTACTCCCTAAAAGCACTACTTCAGTTTAACATTCAACCGCAAACCTGTGCAAAAGTAACATAACTCAATTTCCGGACTTATACTCATAAAATCCCTTACCCGTCTTCCTGCCTAGGTCTCCGGCTTTAACCTTCATAATCAGGCATCTTGGCGGCCTGAATTGTTCCCGCATTAATTCCCGGTAGTGTGTAGTGGTGCTTGCTATACCAATATCAAGGCCAACCAAATCACGCAGCTCAAAAGGTCCCATCCTGAAATTGTATGCCGTCTTCAAAGCCGTATCTATATCCTGCGGCTCAGCTATGCCTTCATCGTACATATTCAAGCCCTCGTTATACCAAATCTGGAGAAGCCTGTTGACAACAAATCCGGGCGAATCCTGGCATACTCCTGGCTCCTTGCCCAGCTTTTTGCATAAGTCGACTATTGTATCCCGGGTCTCTTTAGAAGTCTTGCCGTGAACAACGACCTCTATGCCCCGCATAAGTTGCGCCGGATTGAACCAGTGCATACCAATGAACTTGTCAGGTCGTTTAGTTACCATCGCCATTTCAGTTATGGACTGGGCTGAGGTATTAGACGCAAATATGGTATCGGGACGGCATATCTGGTCGATCTCTTTATACAACTCCTTCTTGATATTGATATCTTCAACTATGGCTTCGATGACCAAATCAACATCCTTAACTGCTTCTTTCAAATCAGTCAGGCTCCTAATCCGGCCTAATATAGCATCGGCCTCAGCCTGGGTCATTCTCTGGCGCTCGACGCTGCCGCTCAGGAATTTTCTAATTTTGCTTATACCGGACTGAACGAACTCGTCTTTAATATCTCGTAAATTAACTTGGTATCCTGACTGGGCACAAACCTGGGCAATTCCATGCCCCATAACCCCGGCTCCTAATATCGTAATCTTTTTGATTTCCATATTTGAACCCTCCAACGTTTTCCGAACGCTAGCTATATACGTGGAATCCTCTTCCGGTTTTCTTCCCCAACCAACCGGCGTCGACCATTCTCCTGAGTAAGAAACAAGGCTGATATTTGGGCCCAAGTTGCCGCGTCATTTCGTCTAAAATCTCTACTATTCTGTCCACACCCATGCTATCGGCAAATTCGAACGGTCCCATAGGCCAGTTCACGCAGACCTTCATCATATTGTCGATATCCTCTTTTGTCGCCAGTTTGGACGAATACATTACGGCCGCTTCGTTGACTACCGACGCAATCACTCTATCCAGAATGAACCCGGGCGTTTCCTCCAGTTTCACTGCGGTAATCCCGACATTCGCCAGCAACTCCATCACTGCCTGGACTGTCTCATCAGAAGTCTGCAACCCTTTGACTACCTGAACCGGGTATTTATCCTCAAACGGGTTTTTGGTGAAATTAAGGCCGATAACTTTCTCCGGTCTTCTGGTCGCCGTGGCTAACTGCGTCACCCAGGGATTGGCCGTAGTGGTCGCCAATACTGTCCCTTTTCGGCATTTAGCATCACAGCTCTTGAATATTTTCTTTTTGGCAGCGATATACTCAGGAGCCACCTCCATGACCAAATCAGCCTCGCCCACCTGCTTGGCATAATCTGCTTTCAAATCAGCCACTAAGACCTTTAAGTTTGCTTTATTCAGCAGTTCTTTGAGCTTGTCCGTTAGTTCGCCCTCACCGATAATGACGACCGTATCTATTTTCATAATTGTCCTCCTTAGAACCAAAAAATAAGCATAAGAAAGCCAAAGACCACTGTCAATCTGAATTCAGTTTACTACTTTTTGCTAGCTTCCACAGCTAAGCCGGGGTACAAATTCAACCTTCGACAAACTCTCGAATACAGGAATTAACAAGCGCCGGCTTCTCGTGAATAACCCAATGGGAGCCGTCGGAAATGCGCTTGACGGTCAGGTTGGACACGTATTTTTCGAGACCTTCCAGATTGCCGGCGAGTAGCCATCTGTCCTTCTCACCCCAGATTACCAGCGTCGGTACCTTGACTGTGAATAATGAAGGGTCCGCGGACAATATATCGTCGCTTTCACCCGTAAAGGAGCCAATATGAGCAGCTCTGTAATAATTTAGGCCGCCGGTCAATGCCCCCGGCTGCGACCAGGCTTCGATGTACGCCTTGCGGTCTTCTTCGGTGAAGTAGCCTTGATTTAGGCCGTCCTCCAAGAGATTGCTAACAAGCACAGCGCAGTTGTTTCGAGAAAGTATCTCCTCAGCTTCAGGCGTCCGGTGCACCAGAATGTACTGGCTAGCCTTCTGCTGTGCCGGATTGTCGCGGAGTTCACGCACAAACGTAATCGGATGAGGAGCGTTTATTATGACTAGTTTTTCCAGATAATCTGGATGACGGATGGCGAATGGCCATGCCACTCCCCCACCCCAATCGTGAGCTACGAGGAAAAACTTCTTATGGCCAAGGTGTTCCGCAAGAGCACGTATATCCTCAATCAGATACTTCATTCGATATTGTTCCACATCGGCAGGCTTCGACGATAGATTGTAGCCCCGCATATCTGGAGCTACAGCCTGGTAATCTCGCCCGAACTCGGCAAGCTGGTTCTTCCATTCATACCAGAACTCGGGAAAACCGTGGAGGAACATTATCAATTTCCCCTTGCCCACAGTCACATAGTGAAGGCGTATGTTGTTCACATCAGCATATTTATGTTGGAACAGGTTTTTTCGCCGCGCCATGGGGTTCTCCTTAATCCAGCAGTATACTCAAACCGGCATTATTATGTCTAACTCCAAAATATACGGACAGACCTGAAGCCCTGTTGCTGTTTCTGGCTTTTTGATAAGATTAGCTGTAGATAGAGATAAGATGGTTAAGACAGGACAGCAGCTGGAAACCGAAAGCTGGAAGATAGCCTCGGTCTCCGGAGGCACCCATCTCAAGAGAACTTCAGAGATGTACCGGGAACTAGGCATTGAGGTTTATCTTGAGAAAGTTAAGCCTGAAGAATGTGAAGGTTGTACCCGATACTTTACGGAAAACAAGGAGGTCATTTATAGAATCTACACCAGACCGTATTCAACGTGACGTAAACCCGCCAGGCTATATCAGAAACTTCCCCGCTTTATTTCAGCGGCATCGGCAATCTTATTTCATTTCCCGGTCTTTTTAAGGAACTCCTCAACCTTAGCTATCAGATCCCTCGGCTTAATAGGCTTGGAGATATACTCAGAAACATCAAAAGCAAACGGCTGGCCCAGCGACTCTGAAAAGCTGGTCAGCGCTAGCACAGGTACTTTGGCAAGCGACGGATCTTTACGAAATTGGTCGGCAAACGTAAAGCCATCGGCTACCGGCATCAGTATGTCCAAAACGACTAAATCGGGCTTCTCTTTCTTTGCTTTTTCTAAGCCTTCCAGCCCGTTATAGGCTACAATCACCTCAAAAGCCTTGCTTTCCAAAGCTCCCCTCATCACTGTTACCAGGTCGACATCGTCGTCGACAAGTAAAATTTTTGGCCTCTGTTTCATGTTTGTTACCTCCTTAATTATTTCTGTGAGACCCAACTAGCTATCGTATTGACTATTTTTCAGCCACGAGTTCTCTATTTTTCGGCAAAGTAAAGGTAAATTTACTTCCCTTACCCGTTTCAGCATCAGGACTCTCTGCCCAAATTCGACCACCGTGAGCTTCGACTATCCTCTTGGATATAGATAATCCTAATCCCGTTCCCTTGGCTCCCACATTGCTACCCCGGAAGAAGTCATCAAAGAGTCGAGGCAGGTCATCAGGTGTTATGCCAATTCCGGTATCTATTACTTCAATTCGGACTTCGTTGTCGCTATCCGCGGCCCTGACTAGTACCGTACCCTCGCGCGTATAGTTGATGGCATTACTTGCCAGATTAGTTATCACCTGCTGTAGCCTTCGATTGGAAGCATAGACCTTGGGCGAACTTTCGGGTAATTCGACTTTCAGCGTTAATCCCTTCTGCCTGGCTAAGTTATCCAGGCCATCCGTCGCCTGCTTTATGACGTCGTTTAATGAGATTTCTCTCATTTCACGATTAAGCTGCCCGGCTTCAATTCGAGGTATGTCCAGCAGGTCGGTAATCAATGTCAACAGCCCATCAATTCTTCTGATGCCTCTTTGCATCAGGTCTTTTTGCCCATCGGTTATCTCACCAGTATACCCATCCACAATATAGGATAGCAAACTCTGAGTTGCCACAAGAGGAGACTGAAGGTCATGTGCCACAACGCTTAGAAACCGGACAAATCTACGTCGCTCCTCCACCAGTTTGACCACTTCGCCAGAAATCTGCTCCAATTCCTTGGCTCTTTGTTCGAGAAGCTGGTCTTTCAATACCATTACCTCTCGTTGTCGCCGCCTCAACTCACCGACAATAGCCGTGGCTACGTAAACTGTGGCGTAGGCTAAGGTGACTAAAGCAACCAAAGCAGAAATGACAACGCCCAGATTTTTATACCGATCCGGCGGTACGAATCCCTCAAGATTTACATGCGGTATTATCCCACGATATTCCATGAGAACGAGAGCTGTAACCATTACCATGGCAAAGGTGGTCAGTATATATACTCTACGCTTGGAAAGGAATATAGCTGCCGCATTGGTATGAATTATATACAGAAACAGAAACGGGTTTTCTACTCCGCCGGTAAAGTGAATAAGCGCCGTAAGCATTACCAAATCAAGAACGACCTGTATGTAGC
>JBAVQV010000010.1:0-1991 GCA_049694415.1 Dehalococcoidia bacterium | reverse complement strand
CCTTTCAGCAAGCTCTCCAACTTTGATAAGCGACTGGCAGTTATGGAGACCTTAGCTCAGCTTAAGCTACTAATGAGTGAAGGCAAGGCCGAAAAAGTAGCTAAAGAGAATGTCGACCTCTATTGGGCCGGAGGCTAGGCCTCAGGAAAATGGACGAAATAAAAAAGAAGGTTCGAAGCCTCGAGCTTAAATATGGATCTTATCCACAAAAAGAGCTGCTGATAGCCATGCCCAACCCCTGCCCCGACAGGGAGTATGAGGAGGAAATGGTTACCAGCGAATTCACCACGCTTTGCCCGCTCAATCCGGGACAGCCTGACTATGCCACTATTACCATAAGATATGTCCCCGATAAGCAGATAATCGAGCTAAAGTCGCTGAAATTCTACCTGGCAAGCTACAGGATGGTTGAAATATTTTTCGAGGAGGCAACTAACCGTATACTTGATGACCTGGTCAATGCAGTGAAGCCAAAAAGGATGGAGATAATGGCCGAGTGGAATATCAGAGGCGGCATTGGCACGAAAATCACGGCAAGTTATAATAAGAAGAATAGCTAACGTATTACGATAAAATCAGGAGGAATAAATGGCGGCTAAAATAGGCATCAATGGCTTTGGACGTATCGGCAGACTGACTTTTAGGGTGATAAACCAGCATTACAGCGACAAGCTTGAGGTAGCCGTGGTCAACGACCTTACCGACGCTAAAACAAACGCCCATCTATTGAAGTATGACAGCAACTACGGCATCTATCCCGGAAAGGTGGAGGCAAAAGATGATGCCATTGTAGTCGACGGCAGGAAGACAAAAGTAATAGCTGAACGCGACCCGAGCAAGATTTCATGGAAAGACTACGGCGTGGATGTAGTAATCGAGTCCACCGGCCTTTTCACCGATGCCAATAAAGCATCTGCCCACTTCCAGGGTGGGGCTAAAAAAGTCATTATATCGGCTCCGGCTAGTGGCGAGGACATAACCATTGTCCTGGGCGTAAACGAGGACAAGTACAATCCGGGGCAGCATCGTATCATCTCCAATGCTTCTTGCACTACTAACTGCATTGCTCCTGTGGTCAAGGTATTACACGACAACTTCGGGGTAAGTAAGGGGCTGCTGACTACCATTCACGCCTATACCAACGACCAGAGGCTCCAGGATATGTATCATAAAGACCTGCGCCGGGCGCGAGCGGCAGCGATGAATATAGTCCCCACGACTACAGGAGCCGCCAGGGCGGTAGCACTGGTTATGCCAGAAATCAAAGGCAAGCTTGATGGTATTGCTTTGAGGGTGCCTGTGCCAACCGTTTCTCTATGTGACTTCGTCGCCAACCTCGACAAAGAGGTCACCGCTGAGCAGGTCAATAAAACTTTTCAGGCTGCGGCTAATGCCAGGCTTAAGGGCATTCTGGAATATTGCGATGAGCCGCTGGTGAGCATTGATTTCAAAGGCAATCAGCATAGCTCCATCTTCGATGCCCTGAGCACCATGGTCCTTGCCGGAAATATGGTCAAGGTGCTTGCCTGGTACGACAATGAATGGGGCTACAGTTGCCGCCTGGCTGACCTGGTTATCTATATACTCAGCAAAGGCTTTTAAAGTAACCAACCGTTGGCAGTAAGTAGCCGAGCGCTTAAGCTTGTTTTATCAGCGCTTAGCCGTCTCTGGATATATGCCACTCAGTAAGGGAGTAGGGTCGAGCAAAGGTCCTATGGAATTAATCGGGTATTTGAACCCTATTTTGGCAAGCTCCTTTAACCCCCGGGCAGTTCGCTCTAACTCGCCAGGAGGCAGTGCTATTGTTATCTCATCATCCGACACACCACCCATAGCTCTCTCACCGTAGCACGGTATGCTCACTGCTGGCTTGCCGGTGATGTAACATTGAGCCAGTGAATCGGTGCAAGCTCCTTCGCCAATGAACGAGAACGAGAAGCGCTCGTATTTTACTTTCTGAAGACCGCACAAAATCATCATTATCTGGGCCG
>JBAVQV010000009.1:0-17113 GCA_049694415.1 Dehalococcoidia bacterium | reverse complement strand
CTGATACGGTCTACTTTAACCCTGGTTTTCGATATCTCCTCGGTGCGTACTTGAATTTCGCCGTTTTTATCCCTTTCTCTAATCTCCTTGTATTTGCGGTCCCAACCCGGCTCGACTCCGAACTGAGTCACCGTGGGGCCGACATTTATCTGGACTACCTTGGTATCAACCCCGTAGCTGGCTAAAGCTTCTTGAATGAGCTCTGCCCGCTTTTCGATTTCGCTCTGGCTTAGCTCTACCTCTGTGGGCTTGTCCAGTATGGTGATAGGCGGCAGTTGCCAGCCGCCGGGGGTGAGCACCGGCTGGTATTTCCCTGGCTCCCAGGCTTCGGGTGGAGGCGCCTCGGCAGCTTTCACTGGCGTAATAACTGGTGGTGGCGCCGCTGCTTCTTCGGTTTCAACTTTCTTGAATTCGATTTTCTTTGGTTCTGGTTCAGGTTTAACCTTGGGAGGGCGCTGGCTGGCCTGGCGAATAGCTTGCCAGATGAGCAGGAAGAGCTTGCCTATACCTCTGAATATGCCCTTGAATATGTTGGTTATTAAGCTCCACGTCCAGCGGGGAACAATGATGAGGATGCCCAGGAAAATCAGGCCAAATAGCCTCCATGCTGCTATCGTGTAAGAATCGGTGATGATGCTCTTGCCGATACTGCCGCCGAGAGTTGCTTCGCTGGCTACGCCGCTGCCGGGGCTGAAAAAGGCCAATATTCCCCAGGCGGCAAAGGCTAAAGGTATTCCGCCCAGCCACCATTTCCAGTACCTGGTGAAGAGCCAGAACCGTCCGCTGGCAATCATCCAGATCAATATTCCCAGGAATACGGCGGTTAAGGTTAATCCCAGTCCGAAGAGTCCAAGCAGACCTTCCCAGGCGGCGACAGCCCAGTCGGTTATATTTCCCCAGATAGTGGAGACCCAGTTCGATATATTGGGCCAGAACCAGACTATCAGTCCCACGATAATGACTGCCGGCAACAGCCTTAATATCGGCCCCAGGTAATTCTTTTTTTTCTTGCCTTTGCCGCTGTCTGAAGTTTTGGTAGTTTTTTTCTTTTTAGGCATGGTCTTAATGAGACAGATATTTATTTATCTGCGTGAGAAGCATATTTTTTCCTGTCATTGCGAGACGTCCCGAGTGAAGCGAGGGAACAGCCGTGGCAATCTCGACTTTTTTCCATGTCATCCCGAGCCCTTCATTACGGTCATTCTGAGCCTGTCGAAGAATCTCCACTCATGGTAAACTCCGCGAAGGATCTCAAGGTCAATTGTGAGATTCTTCGGTCGCTTTGCTCCCTCAGAATGACATAAAAAGAAAAGTGTTCTCTTGGATTGCCAGAAGGAGAATGGTTCAGAGACGTCTGGGTGGTTGGCAATGACAGTAAGGAATTGCTAAACATTCATTATACTTCCACGGCGGTAGTGAGAATCATGGGGCGACGTCTGGTTTGATCGTAAAAGAACTTGCTCAAAGTGTCCTTCACCTTAGTATTTATGAAGCTCGATTCCAGCGGATGGCCGCCGCTGTGGTCCAATGCAGCTTTTACCAGGTCTCGTCCCTGCTCCAGAATAGTCTCGCCTTCTTTCATATCGACGAAGCCTCGTGATACGATATCGGGGCGACCTACAATTCTGCCTTTCTCTTTGTCGATGGCGATGATAACTACCACAATCCCATCACGGGACAACAACTTACGGTCACGGAGAATAACGCTGGCGAGGTCTCCCATAACCAGGCCATCGACATAGACATTGCCTGTGGGGAGCCTGCCGGCTATCCTGCCCTTTTCACGGTCCAGCTCAAGTATGTTCCCGTTTTCCAGGACGAAGATGTTAGTTTCAGGCATGCCCAGGCTTTTAGCCAACCTGGCGTGCAGGCTCAAGTGGCGGTATTCGCCGTGTATGGGAACGAAGAACTTTGGCCTGACCAGGCTGAGCAGAAGTTTCAGTTCCTCCTGGCTGCCATGCCCGTGGACATGTACCTGAGCTAACTTCTCATAAACCACATTAGCACCCTGGCGAAACAGGTTATCAATTGTCCGGTTAACCAGCGCTTCGTTGCCCGGGACGGGCGTGGCTGACATTATTACCGTGTCACCGGGGATAATTTTGACCTGGTTGTTGTCCCGATTGGCAATGCGCACTAGGGCTGAAGTCGGCTCACCCTGGCTGCCGGTGGTTAGCAGGACAATCTTATTGTGAGGGAAGCGGTGGATTTCGTCGAAGCGGTGCATGACATCAGGTGGAAAATTGAGATAACCTAGCTCTGAAGCGATGCGCACCGTGTCCCTCATGCTACGACCGATGACAAAGACATTTCGGTTATGCTTGGCAGCAGCGTTAATCACCTGTTGAATGCGGGAGATAAGCGAAGCAAAGGTGGTGATAATTACCCTTCCCGGAGCCGCAGCTATGATGCGTTCCAGCGTTTCACCAACCACAGTCTCCGACGGCGTGTATCCCGGAAGCTCGGCGTAGGTTGAATCGGCGAGAAGTAGCAGGACTCCCTGGGTTCCTAATTGTGCCAGCTTGGCTAATTCGGTAGGTCTGCCGTCGACCGGTGTATAGTCGATTTTGAAATCGCCGCTGTGAACCACTACACCCATGGGCGTGTAGATAATAAATCCTAATGAATCGGGAATGCTGTGACAGACGGAGAACGGCTCTATTTTGAAGTTGCCAAGTGTGAACTTGACCCCAGGCTGAATCGTCCTGAGGGTAGCCTTTTTCGAGTCCCGGTGTTCCTTTAATTTGACGGAGATGAGGCCTTTGGTGAGCTTGGCGCCGTAAACTGGCACATCGAGCTCAGGCAGTACGTATGGCAGGGCACCGACATGGTCTTCGTGACCGTGGGTGATAATTATGCCTCGCAGCTTCTCTCGCCTTTCCATCAGGTAGCTTATGTCCGGGATGACCAGGTCAACTCCCAGCATGTCCTCTTCGGGAAACATAAGTCCGGCGTCGATTATGACGATGTCATTGGCAAATTCAATGGCCATCATATTTTTGCCGATTTCGCCTAATCCGCCGAGGGGGATTATCCGGAGTTTCTGTTTGCTCATGTTCGTGGTCTAGAACAGGCTTAGCTGCTGCGGCTCAGCTTCGTCTTCCGTTAATTTCTCTGCCTGAGCTAAGATTTGTGGGATTTTAACCATATCAGTCTCTATAGTCTTCCTCAAGCTCCCTTGATGGAGAGCTGCTGCAGGGTGATACATTGCGTAGTAGATGACATCTTCTTGCTTTTTCGCTTTACCATGGACCTGGCTGATGCTCTGGTTAGGGAAGTATTTCGCCATCGAGTAACGACCTAGAGTAACAATCATCTTGGGGTGGATTAGCTCGATCTGACGTGCCAACCATTTGCTGCAGGCTAGAATTTCGCCGGGAAGCGGGTCACGGTTTGCTGGGGGGCGGCATTTAATAACATTGGCGATGTATACTTGCTCACGCTTCAGGCCGATTGAGGCTAATAATTCCTCAAGGTATTTTCCTGCGGGACCAACGAAGGGACGTCCTTGCTGGTCTTCATGCCATCCGGGTGCTTCGCCGATAAAAAGGAGAGTTGCATTTTCTGGCCCTTCACCGGGCACGGCTCTGGTGCGATGTTTGCCTAACTCACAGTCCTGGCAGCGTTCGATTTCTTGGTTCAGCCCAGTAAGCGCTGACATCTGAGGAAATCATAGCATAGCCTTATCTGCGGGTCAATTCAGGTTAGCGCCAGGACAAGGCTGATGGCTGAGAGACAGAGAACCGCCACGGAGATGCCTATGAACAGCCTGTTTCTGCCTATTGAGAAGAACACGATGGATAATGTGACCTGTATGATAGGTATCAGCAAAAGGAGCAAAATTCCGATGCTGATAACTATAGCCGCGGGTATCTCTTCTAGTCTGACTATCGGCAGTATGTCTTTAAAGCCGGAGATATATATAAGTATAACGAAGCCGATAACAATCAGCGCTAAAGAGACGGCAATGCCAACCCGGAAAGTAAGGCTGGCCCAGCTTTTTAATCGGCCTTCGTCCCATTTTGTGTTTTCCATAATTTTGTCCTGCAAGTTCTATATTACATTGGCCGTTTTAAGGAACATCAATATAGCTACCAGGAACAAGAAGGCGCCGAATATGCGTCTAAGCAATTCTCCTCTGGTTCTTTGTGTTAATTCAACACCTATTCTAGAGCCAATGACTATTCCTATAACCAGTGGGGCAATTATGAAAGGATATATGTTGCCATAATATTGGTAGATGAAGGCGCCGGTGGCGGCGGTGAGGGCTATCATGAAGGTGCTGGTGGCGATGGCGGCTTTCATCGGCATCCCCATGACCATATGCATGACGGGCACGTTTACAATACCGCCGCCTATGCCGAGGAGGCTGGAAAGTATGCCGGCGAAGAAGCTGCTTCCTAACCCCGCTGGTATATGAGTTACTTTATAATTAACAACCTCGTCCAGGTTCCGGTCATAATATGAATCAGTCAGCGAGCTGGATAAATTATCGGAAATTTTACCGGGCTCAGCCAGATGTAGATGGTCGTCGGGCTGCGTGTCAGCAGACATGAAGTGCTGGCGTGTAATCATAGTATAGGCAACGTAAATAAGCACGAGTCCGAAGAGGGCACTTAATATAGACGGGGCGATAAGGGCGGCAGCAAAACCGCCTATGATGGCACCGGGTATGGTCGTTGTTTCTAGAAGCAGGCCGAGCTTTATATTCGTCAACCGCACCTTGGTGTAGATGCCGGAAGCGGTGCATGCATTGGCCACGATGGCTACCAGGCTGCTGCCGATGGCTACTTGTATTGGCAAATGTAGAGCTAAGGTGAGTATGGGCACGATAAGTATACCGCCGCCGACTCCTAGCATTGAGCCTAATAAGCCGGCTACTAGGCCTACGCCACCTAATGCCCAGAGGTTGATGTCATTCAAAGTTATTGTTAGACATAGTATCATTGGTCGTTATGTGGGGTCAACGGAAAGTTGGTCTGGATGTCATTGCGAGGAGCCCTTCCACGGAAGGGCGACGAAGCAATCCCAGAGATTGCTACGCTTCGCTCGCAATGACAGTTGCAGTTTAAAATTGGCCATTGTTGTACCGCAGAAATCAATGATATACTGTGCAGATAAGAAAGCAGGGTTTCGATGAAAAGGATAGACGGTCGCTCCAACGATGAACTTCGACCAATAAATATTAGCCTGGGCTACCAGGCTTTTGCTGAAGGTTCGGCATTAATAGAACTGGGGCGAACCAGAGTGCTGTGCTCAGTAAGTGTTGAGGACAGGATTCCCAATTTCCTCAAAGGTGAGGGGACAGGCTGGGTTACCGCTGAATATGCCATGCTGCCCCGTTCTACACTGACCCGGACTCCTCGCAGCATCTCTCCGGAGAGAACGGCCGGTAGAAATCAGGAAATCCAACGACTTATAGGTAGGAGCTTGAGGGCGGTTACCGACCTGGCAGCTCTGGGCGAAAGGACTTTTACTGTTGACTGCGATGTATTGCAGGCGGATGGCGGTACCCGGACGGCAGCTATAACCGGCGGGTATGTAGCTCTGTTTGTGGCGTTACATAATCTGAAAAAACGAGGTATGCTGTCATCAATTCCACTGAAGGGTGCGGTAGCTGCTACCAGCGTTGGCATTGTCGGTAGAGAGGCGCTACTCGACCTTTGCTACGAGGAAGACTATCAGGCGGCTGTTGACTTCAATGTGGTGATGACGGATAAGGGCGAATTCGTGGAAATACAAGGCACCGCCGAAGGCAAGCCTTTCTCAAAGGAAACAGTCGATGCTCTGCTGGCGCTGGCCGAAAAAGGCATTAAGCAGTTGTTTACCATCCAGAAGGCAGCTTTAGTCGGATTAGACTAAGGCCGGACGTGCCCATCACCGATAACAATCCACTTGTAGCTGGTTATCTCCCTTAGCGCCATGGGGCCGCGGGCGTGGAATTTTTGCGTGCTGATGCCTATTTCAGCTCCCAGGCCGAACTGGCCGCCGTCCGTGAAACGGGTGCTGGCATTGGCATAGACACAGGCAGCATCCACTTCATTTAGGAAGCGTGTCGCCGCTGCTTTATCTTCGGCAACTATGGCCTCGGAATGTCCTGAACCGTAGCGCTCGATATGCTCCAATGCTTCATCCAGGGAATCGACAATTTTAATTGCCGCAATAAGGGCGAGAAATTCTTTACCCCAGTCATCTGCTTTTGCCGGCACCAGCTTAAGGGATGGAACTGGCCCGAGAATAGATAAAGTTCGCTTATCACAGTGCATCTCTACCCCGGCCTTGGCCCATTCCTTAGCGATTAGTGGCAGATACTTGGGAGCGATGGCGGCGTGGACCAAAAGGGTATCCAGGGCGTTGCACACAGTTGGCCGCTGGACCTTGGCGTTGTAGGCGATGGCCACTGCCTTGTTTAAGTCAGCGCTTTTATCCACGTAGGTATGGCAAACGCCGATGCCGCCGGTAAGTACAGGCATGGTCGCGTTTTCGGCTACAGACTTAATCAAACCGGCGCCGCCGCGAGGAATTATGAGGTCTATAGTGCCCTTCATCTTAAGCATGTGGTCGACAAGTGCCCGGTCTGTTGACTCTATAATCTGCACTGCGCCCTGAGGCACACCCGCTTTATAAGCAGCTTCCTGGACAACCCTGGCCAGAGCCAGATTGGAGCGGAGTGCTTCCTTTCCGCCGCGCAGGATAACAGCGTTTCCCGACTTGAGGCATAGTACCGAAATGTCTACGGTGACATTAGGGCGGCTCTCATAGATGGCACCTATAACTCCGAGAGGTACGCGCTTCTTGCTAATTTGCAGACCATTGGACAGCGTGCGTTCTTCAATTATTTCACCTACAGGGTCTGATAGAGCAGCTATGGTTCTCACGTCCTGGGCTATAGCTTCCAGGCGGCTTCCGTTCAACATCAGCCGGTCGAGCATAACTGCGCTCATGCCTGAAGCTTCAGACTCCTTGTAGTCCTGGCTGTTGGCCAATAAAATTTCGTTCTGCTTGGCTTTAAGGGCGTCGGCGATGCCGAGCAGAGCTTTATTCTTGATTTCAGTAGGCAGAAAGGCGAGCTTTCTCGAAGCCGCCTTAGCTGCCTTACCTTTTTGTTCGAGCTCAGTGACCGCAGATTTCATTTCTACTCCTCATATAAGCACCATATTATTCCGGTGAATTAGTTCAGTGCCATATTCGTAGCCGAGTAGGTTTGAGATTTCATCAGAGTGAGCGCCTTTGATGGTAGCGATGTCCCTGGCACTATAGTTTGGCATACCGCAGCCGAGGTGGTTGCCATTCGAGTCGTAAATATCCACCACATCGCCGCGCTGAAACTCGCCGTCTACACCTACCACTCCGGCGGGCAGCAGGCTGCGGTTTTGCTTTTTAAGAGCCAGAACAGCCCCATCGTCGATTGTCAGTTTGCCCTTGCAAGCTAGGCCGCTCAGCATCCAGCGTTTCTTGCTTTCCAGTTTACTGGTACGCGGCGGGAATATGGTGCCGACGGTTTTTGCAAGCATTATTTGTTTTAGTATGTCGGGGTTGCGCCCGTTGGCGATAACCACGGTCACGCCAGAAGCAGTAGCCAGTTTGGCAGCTTCGAGTTTAGTTATCATGCCGCCGACGCCGCAAGAGTTGGCAGTATCGCCGGCTACGCGTTCTATCTCGGCATCTATCTTTTCAATCCTGGGGATAAGCCTGGCTTGGGGATTACACGCCGGGTCTGCGGTGTAGAGGCCATCGATGTCGGTAAGCAGCGCTAACAGGTCGGCATCGACTAGATTGGCCACCATTGCCGAAAGATTGTCATTATCTCCGAAGGTGAGCTCACCGAGCTCGTCAGTGGCGACGACATCGTTCTCGTTTACGATGCAAATTACGCCTAATTCAATCAAAGCTAAAAGCGTATTGCGAGCGTTTAGGTAACCGGCACGGTCAATCAGGTCAGACTTTGTCAGCAGCGCCTGGGCGACGATTATATTGTGTTTACTGAAAAGTTGTTCGTAGACATTCATAAGCTGGTTTTGTCCCACGGAGGCCAGGACTTGCTTGAAGGGGATGTCTTTCTGTTCCTTGGCCAGGCCCAATTTCTGTCTGCCGGCGGCAACTGCACCTGAAGACACGATGATTATCTCGTGTCCCTGCTGGTGAAGCTGAGCCACCTGCTCGGTAAGACTTGACATAATACTAGCCTCAAGGCTGCCAGTCCCTCCAGTCAGCAGGTTGGTACCGAACTTGGCTATCAAACGCCGATAACGCATTGTGTTTAATTATAGCGCCGAGAAAGATAGCCAACAAGTATATGTACTCGTTCGGCGTATCATTGGCGATTTTTGTTCCCGTTATTGCGAGCCATTTGCCATATGTCATTCTGAGGGAGCCCTTCGCCTTTGTCATTCTGAGGGAACGGAGGGACCGAAGGATCTGACTCAGGATAAAAGTCCGCGACCGAAGAATCTCGCTCAGGGTAAACTCCATGTGGCAATCTTCAAAAAATAAGACCAAAAGTTAAAAGTCAAAATGACAAATAAAAATGTAAAAATGTTGCTGTTCTTCTAGAAGCGAATAGGTACTTTTGATAATTGTTATTTGGGGCTTTGGATTTATTTAGGGTTTGTAGTTCGGGATTTAGTGCTTGTCAAGGAATGAGTAATGCAGCTGAAAGATTTTAGCTCCACCAATATAATAAAACATGTAGCTGCCAGGCTTTAGCCTCGTGGTCTCGACCTTAAAGGTCGAGGCTACATGTGGAGGTTAACTGTCTACAGTACTATTTTGTCATAGGATTCGGTACCTTTGCGTGATTGTATGATGGGATGAGATAGGGTAGAGTTAGTATAGGATTACTTGAGATAACTTTAAGGAGTTTTATTACATGGCACGAAGAAATCATTCAAATGATCTGTTGACTGCAAGACAGGTAGCTCGGCTTCTCAATGTGCATGTAAATACAGTACGGCGATGGAATGACCGGGGAATACTGAAGGCCTACCGCATCGGCCCGCGGGGTGACCGGAGATTCAACAAGGTAGATATTGATATGTTTCTTGCCGGAAATGGTCAGCCTGAAAATGAGACCGCAGCTGAACTCGTACTTGTGAGTTGAAAACTCGTTCTAGTCACGAGGCTAAAGCCTCGTGACTACATGTGCTTAGGATGGCTCTCCTTTCCACAGAAAAGCCTGAACAAATGATAGACTTTAGTCTTTACAATTTCGTTGCCCCAGCAGTATAATCTGGGGCAATGCCTGACATAGATCAAAACCTCCTGGCTCTTATGGTCAAGGTATCCACTATTCTCAGCCAGCGAAACTGCCCAGCTTATATAGTAGGCGGCTTCGTTCGTGACTGGCTGCTGGACAGAAAGACAGCAGATATCGACATTGCCGTAGAAGGTGACGCCTTAAATATAGCTCAGGAAGTGGCCAGAGCCATTGACGGAAAATATGTGTTGCTTGATGAAACCAACAAGGTAGCTCGGGTGGTTGTTACAAATGAGCACCAGTGGCATCTGGATTTCACCTCTTTCTTAAAGGATATACATGACGACCTGGCGCGCCGTGACTTCACCATCGATGCCATGGCAGTTGAGCTTCAAAGGCTTATTTCGGGCTCGTCTCAGCTCATTGACCCATTCTCCGGGAAAAGCGATTTGAAGAAGAAGTTAGTCCGCGCTGTAAGCCAGGGGATTTTTGCCGAAGATGCAGCGAGATTGCTTCGCGGTGTCAGACTAGCTGCTGAGCTTGGCTTAAAGATTGCGCCCGGCACAGAAAGTCTAATTAGAAAAGATTGCCAATTAGCTAAGCTGGTACCCGGGGAACGGCTGCGAGAAGAGCTGGTGAGGTTGTTGGCCTTACCCGGTTCTGCCGCTTCGATACGCTATCTGGATAAGCTGGGTTTGCTCACTGCGATAATTCCTGAATTGGAAGAGCTGAAAGGAGCCAAGCAGCCGAAGGAGCACCATTGGGATGTCTTTAATCATTCAGTGGAGACGATATCTACGGCCGAATTCTTGCTGCGAGAGAGCAAGTGGAAATATGGCAAAGATGATTTGTTAACCGTAACGCCGTGGTCGGAAGAGATAAATGGGCATTTCGATGAGGAGGTGTCCAGCGGCAGCAATCGGAGGTTGCTGCTTAAGCTCGGTGCACTGATGCATGATATCGCCAAGCCGGCGACCAAGACAGTAGATGAAACGGGCAGGACACGTTTTTTGGGACATGCCAAGGAGGGGGCAGCTACAGCGGCGGCCATATTGGAAAAGCTGCGGTTCAGCAGCCGGGAAATAAGACTGGTGGAGAATCTGGTTTGTCACCATCTCCGCCCGGCTCAGATGGCTAACGATGGTATGCCAACCAGCCGAGCAATTTATCGTTACTTCCGTGATACCGAAGGTGCTGGAATAGATATCCTGTTTCTAGCCCTGGCTGATTATCTGGCAACTCATGGTCCAAAACTTGACATTGAAGAATGGAAGCAGCATAATCTCTTGATTAGTTTTATACTGGCCGCGCATTCCAATCAGGAAACTAAGGTTTTGCCGGTCAAGTTGATAGATGGTCACGATTTAATGGATATTTTCGGCTTGAGGCCGGGGCGCTTGCTGGGCGAGCTTTTGACTGAGGTGCGGGAAGCTCAAGCGGCTCAAGAACTGAATACGAGAGAAGAAGCTCTGGAGCTGGTGCGCAAGGAATTGGAGAAACGGCAGTGCAGCACGGCCTGCTAAAAGGTGTTAACGATTTTAGTCATTTTGAGGGAGCCCTTCGCTCTCTGTCATTCTGAAGGAGCAGAGCGACTGAAGAATCTCACTCAGGATAAACTCCGCGACCGAAGAATCTGGAGACTCTCCGCTTCGCTCAGAGTGACAATCGGAAATAACTAATGCTATCAGGAATAGGTAGTTAATTGAGAAGAGGAAACGCCCCCCTACTAATTTTTATACTGGTTCTATTCGGCCTCTGCCTGTGGGTAATATGGCCGGGTAATGGCATATTTGGCAGGAATGAGTTCACCTTAGGGCTCGACCTCAAGGGAGGCAGCCATCTGGTTTACAGCATCGACTTGTCTAAGAAAGACCCGGCACAGTCGGATGCTGATGTTATTGAGGGCGTTAAAAACAAAATTGAACGGCGAGTTAACGCCTACGGTGTGACCGAGCCCATAGTCCAGGCGATTAATAACGAACGAGGCAGCTTCGTTCTCATTCAGCTTCCCGGAGTCACGGATATCGATCAGGCACTTAAGCTTATTGGTCAGACGGCTGAGCTTGATTTCAGAGAACGCGTGGTTGATTCCAGCGGCAACCCGGTGCTCGATGAAAATGGCAATCAGAAGTGGGACATTGCTAAAGCCAAAGGCAGCGATGGCCAGGAGAGGGAGCTTGCCGGCAAGTATCTTAAGCCAAATGCCCAGGTGGTTTTAGCGCCACAGACCAATGAGCCTGAGGTGGCTTTTGAATGGAACTCGGAGGGCGCCGTCCTGTTTGAGCAGATTACCCAGCGCAATTTGCAGAAACCACTGGGCATATTCCTGGATAACCAACTTATCTCGGCGCCAACGGTGCAAGCCGTTATTAAGGAGAAAGGCGTTATTACCGGTTTAAAGTTAGAAGAAGCAAGAACATTGGCTATACAGCTTAACTCGGGCTCTCTGGATGTACCCCTGACTCTAGTTGAGCGCAGAGATATTGGGGCTACCTTAGGTGAAGATTCTCTAAAGAAAAGTCTTCAGGCGGGGATAATCGGGTCGGCTATGGTAATTTTATTTATGATTGCCTATTACCGTTTCTCCGGTCTAATGGCTTGTCTGGCGCTGGTAGTTTTTGTAGTGTTGAACCTGGCTATTTTTAAACTCATTCCGGTGGTTTTGACTCTCCCCGGTATCGCCGGTTTTATTGTATCCATAGGTATGGGAGTAGATGGTAATGTTCTTGTGGCCGAGCGTTTGAAAGAGGAGTTGAGACGCGGGCGTACCCTGGGTGCGGCGATTGAGGAAGGCTTCCGTCAATCCTGGTCAGCCATTCTTGATGCTAATGTAACTGTTTTTATCGCCTGTGCCGTCCTCTATTGGTTAGGTAATACGTTCGGCAATTTTTTGGTTATAGGTTTTGCCACAACTCTGTTCATTGGTACGGCTTTGAGCATGTTTACACAGGTTGTGGTTACCCGGACTTTCCTGCGCACAATTGTGGGGCTCGGTATGGCTAGAAGCCCCGGTGCTTATGGAGTGGCCAAGCAATGATTGATTTAGTGGGTAAAAGAAACTGGTTTTTTCTTATCTCAGCCATTGTAATCATTCCCGGCATAATCTCACTGGCTGTCTTCGGCCTTAAACCGGGAGTAGATTTCAGCAGCGGCACGGCCATGACCTTACACTTCGATAAGGCAGTGGAATTAGGCCAGGTACGCCAGCAGCTAACCAACCTGGGCTATGACCAGGCTATTGTTCAGCCCGCCGGCGAAGGTGATTTCTTTATTCGACTCCCGGAAATATCCAGTGAGCAAACCACCAAGCTAAAGGATAGTTTGCAGACCGGGCTAGATACTACGCTTACAGTCAGCAGCCTTTATAGCGTTTCGCCGATTGTGGCTGCCGGGACAGTGCGTAACACTTTCATCGCTGTCGTGGTGGCTTCGATAGGCATTTTACTGTATATCTCCTGGGCATTTCGCAAAATGCCTAACCCCATACGGTGGGGCACTTGCGCTATTATTGCTTTGCTGCACGACCTGGTAGTGGTTATTGCTGTATTCTCCATTCTGGGCTGGGTGGTTGGCATGGAAGTTGATGCCTTATTTGTTACCGGTGTGCTGGCAGTTGTAGGCGTCAGCGTGAATAACATTGTGGTTGTGTTTGATCGTATTCGTGAGAACACGAAGAGAGGGGTGAGCCGCGACTTCGAGGTAATTGCAAATTACGGTATCGTCGAGTCGCTGGGTCGTTCTCTGAATACGGGTCTGGCTACTCTTTTCGTCATAGTGGCGCTTTATCTACTCGGTGGAGTGACTACCCATACGTTGGTATTGGCGCTTATGATTGGCATCGCTACTGGAATCTATTCTTCCCTGTGCATTGCCGGGCAGCTTTTGGTAGTTTGGGAAAAGGGACTCTCTCCTAGGAAAAAGGCAGCCACAAGCACCGCTTAAGCGGAAACGCCGCGGGTCTTCAGCCTCGCCGAAGCGGCTCAGGCATCAATCAAGACTCTATCTGATGAATCTCCTTCACCATTTTTATGAAGTTGTCAAAGCTTACCGGTCTTGACCTTGCCTCATGTTTGCCCAAGGGGTCGGAAATTTGACTGTTTCCACGAAGAATATCAAGCGTAGCAGCCACAGATAGAGATAAGGCTTCGAGGTGATAGCCGCCTTCCAGTGTAAAAACCATACGCCCTTGACATAACATATCGGCTAAAGTCTTGATAATTTCTGTCAATCGGGCAAAACCTGAGACGCTTAACTGCATTGATGCCAGATTGTCAGCCCAGTGGGCATCATAGCCGGCGGAGACCATGATAAGCTGCGGCTCGAAGCGCTTAGCCACCGGTGCCAGGATGTCTTCGAAAACTGTCTGGTACTCATCGTCACCCCAGCCGGCCAAAAGGGGAACGTTGACGGTAAAGCCTTCTCCATCTCTGGCACCGGTCTCATCGATGCTACCCGTTCCCGGGTAAAACGGGTATTCATGAGTGGAGAAATAAAGGACATGCTGGTCAGCATAGAACGTATCCTGTGTGCCATTGCCATGATGGACATCGAAATCAATAATAAGTATTCGTTTAATATCGAAATTGGCCAGGGCGTACTTGGCGGCTATAGCTACGTTGTTAAATATGCAGAAGCCCATAGCTTGCCAGCATGTGGCATGGTGCCCGGGCGGCCTGACCAGGGCAAAAGCGCTATTGACCTGTCTGTTCATCACCGAATCAACTGCTATCAGAGCACCACCGGCAGCGTACACAGCCGCGTTGTATGAGCCAGGCGATGTAACTGTATCAGGGTCAAGCCAACCACCGCCTCTTTCCGATTGATTTTGAATTCGAGAGATATATTCGGGTGCGTGCACTGCGGCTAATTCGTCAATAGTGGCAGCGCGTGGTGACAGTAAAACAAGTTTTTCCTTTAGATGGGACTCCTCCAGATGGGACATGATGGTTATCAGCCTTTGGCTATTCTCGACATGCGTCCCAGTATCGTGTTCAAGATAGACTGGGTCGTAAATCAGGCCGACTCTCATTGCGATTTTGCCCTTTGAACTTTGCTGAAAGGCAATCTATGAAAAAGAGCATGCCTATGATATCAAAGCCGGACATAATGGGCAATATATGTGGAGGAAACTTTTATGTACTTATGCCGGTACTAGCTCTTGTACAAGGAGTAGAAATATCATACAATAACCTCGTATAACTAGGCATTTTCACGGACAATCAAACGCTCTGGAGTAGGGAGGAATTTATGGTTACGCTTGTTACCGATAGTGTGTCTGACATACCACCTGATGTGGTCAAAAAATTGGAAATCACTGTGATACCATTGCATGTCCAATTTGGCAATGAGACTTATAAAGATAGGGTTGACTTGAGTTCTGAGGAGTTTTATCAGAAGCTAGAGCATAGTTCTAAATTGCCTTCTACTGCTGCCCCCAGTCCCGGCATTTTTGCTGAAGTCTTTGATAACTTGGCCACAAAGTACAGCCAGATTTTAGCCGTGTTTGTTTCACGCAAGTTAAGTGCCACCTACGATGCGGCATTACAAGGTATAAAGCTAATGAAGAGGAAGTGCCAGGTGGAGGTTGTCGATTCCACGCTCGGTATAATGGGGCAAGGGCTACTGGTTATGGAGGCAGCCAAAAGAGCTATGTCCGGAGCCAATCTGAGCGAACTCATCGGTACGATATCAGAAACTATTCCTCGGATACACGTCCGGGTGACTCTCGATACTCTAGACTATTTAGCCAGGGGAGGTCGCATTGGCAAGGTGCAGGCTTTTCTGGGGTCTATGCTTAAGATGAATCCTATCCTCGGCATAAAAGATGGCGTGGCTTTTCCCTCTGCCAGGGTGCGTTCCAGAGCTAAAGCTACCGAATGGCTCTTTGAATTTGCCTCAAAGTTCAGCAAGGTCAAGGCATTGGCTGTAGAGTATGGCACCAACGTGGCTGAAGCTAAGGCTTTTGCCAAACGTATGGCTTCTGTATTTCCCAAAGCCTCAATCTATATATCGAATGTGAGTCCTGTTGTTGGCACGCATACAGGTCCCAATCCTTTAAGTCTGACTGTCCTGGAAGGATAGTAATTGGCTGCGGACGGGGTATTTCACAGGTCGCTTATTCCCGAACGTTCTAATTCCAGAAGTATACGTATCCCACGGTAAAAGCATTCCTTGAGGTAAGCCTGTTCCCAGTCTCTTAAGGTACTTATACCGCCCCAATCACCGCCGTGCAATACTTCCGAGACGCGTTCGTGTCGACTGCGCCGGGATTGAGCAGCACGTTCACTGAAGGCAGGCGGCATGTTCTTACCTTCGGCTTTCAGCAGGAAGTAGCCTTCTAATGGACTTCCCTGGGCTGCCTTGTATAGTTCTGCTTCTCTAGCCATCTGTTATCCATCCCGTACATTCGATTCCACCGTAGAAGCACATTCTGTTAAATCGAGACAGTTTCGACCTTTTCTCTTAGGAGGTTTCTCACAAATACTAATTCTCCAGCAATAACTTGTCAATACCCGTGTGTCTAACCAGTGCAGTATGATATTTTGTAGTGCCGATACACAGAGGGAAAGTGCTAATTAAACCGATTTTTCTGGCTTTGCCGAAGTCATTGTTTGGGGTGGGACCTCGTGATATACTGGGGCAATCAAGGAGAAACATGTCGCTGGACTTGTCTAAATTAGTCGGTCAGATTATAGATTTGGCAGCCAGTTTGAAGATAAAGAACAGAGAAAGACAAGCCAAGCTTGAATTTGCCTTGAAGACACTTAAGTCTTCGGCGGCTGATATTAACGGTTTGAAACAGAAGGTTGAGGCGAGCAAGAGTACCTGGCTGGTGGCTGGTCCAAAAGAAAGTATTGACCTAAGGCAGACGGCGCCAGGCTGCCCGGATGATTTTATTGTTTTGGCCAGCGATGGTTCTCACATCGATGTTGACCGCCACCAGTCGGCTCACTGCTTTCTTATCAACATCGGCATGGCCCAGTTACAGTACGGTGGAAATCCTGATGCTCAGCTCTTGAACTTTCCATCCCTGTATTTCAAAGACTTAGAGGTGGCTATAACTGCTGCTGACGGTCGCCAGCTTCCTATAGAGGGACAGCTTCTGGGTATAAAGCGCAGCATTGAGGAGTGCCGCTGGCTGGCTGAGCGGGTAAATGAATTGGATGTAGATTTGCCTTTAGTGGCGCTGCTTGACGGTTCCCTTATCTTATGGCGCCTGGCTGAGCAGGTTTATCCTGACTTTGTTGTCCGTGAGCTATTGGTAGACGGCTTTTTAAAATACCTTAGCCGGCTAAGGGAGCTTAGCCGGCGTAGACCGCTGGCTGTAGCCAGTTATATCAGTTTCCCCCACAGCACCGAGGTAGTTAATCTGCTGCGTTTGGCTATCTGTCCGCACCAGCCTGTAGACTGCGACCGCTATTGCTCGGGCAAGCTTGAAGGCAGAGAATGCGATATTGTGGGCGGCTTGCTCGACCGCGACCTGTTTGACCGGCTGTTAGCCCCAGGAGAAAGGTCGGCCTTATTCAGCAGCCGGTCTTCAGTTGTTGCTAAGTACTACGAAGCTAATGAAATCAACTTTTTCTACGTCAGGCTGGACGGAGAAGTAGCCCGAGTAGAAGTTCCGTTTTGGGTAGCTGAAAATGAGAAACTGGTTGGGCTGGTTCATTCCACAATCGTAGACCAATGCCGGCTAGGGTTAGGTTACCCTGTTGCCTTAAGCGAAGCGCATGAGCAAGCGGTGGTGAACTCTGCCGACCGGGAGCAGTTCTGGGCACTGGTGAATCAGATTCTTGTTGAGGATGGAATTTTTCTGGAGAGCTCGGCTAAGAGTGAAAGCAAGAGAGCCAGATGGATATAGTATTTTCTAACCTCACCCCCTTTGTCCCCCTCTCCTTTGAAGGAGAGGGGGAGAGGGAC
>JBAVQV010000008.1:0-18616 GCA_049694415.1 Dehalococcoidia bacterium | reverse complement strand
GTGCGCCAAGCTACTGCTGATAAATCCACAGTGGACGAAGCTCGCCTCTTGGGCACACCTCTGGTTAAGGCCCAAAGTTGGTACGGATTTGGCTCTCATAAATGGCATGGCGAAGGTGATTATAGACGAAAAACTGCTGGATGAAGAGTTTGTGGCTAGCAAGATAAGCGGTTTTAAGACATTGGCTAATGATTTAAGGGAATATACGCCAGAGTATGTAGAAGAGGTTACAGGTATCCTAGTCGAGGAAGTACACCAAATCGCTCGGCTCTTCGCCAGGGCGGGCAAGGCTTCTATTGTCTATGGTAATGGCATTACCCAACATGTTAATGGGGTAGGCAGCGTAGCTGCCTTGGCGAATTTGGCGATGTTGACCGGAAATATCGGGGATGGAAGGGGTGGCATCTATGCGCTGCAGAGGGAGAACAATGGGCGAGGTGCCTGTGATATGGGGAGTCTACCCGATTTTTTACCTGGATATCAGAGTCTGGAGGATGCTCAAGCCAGGAGGAATTTCGAGGCTCGCTGGGAATGCCAGTTACCCATGGGTGTAGGACTAACAGCTCTGGAGATGATTAACCGAGCAAAAGCGGGCAAGCTAAAGGGTATGTATATTGTTGGGGAAAATCCAGCGGTGAGTTTCCCGAATTCAAATGTTGTTAGACAGGCATTGGAATCACTCGATTTCTTGGTAGTGCAGGATATGTTCTTCACTGAGACAGCGAAGCTGGCAAAAGTCATCCTCCCTGCTGTGAGCTTTGCTGAAAAGGAAGGCACTTTTACCAATTTTGATGGTACGGTGCAAAGGCTGCGAGAAGTTTTGAAACCATTAGGAAATAGCTTGCCGGACTGGCAGATAGTACTTCGACTAGCCAATGAGATGAAATGTCCAATGCCTTATTCTTCTCCCAAGGAGGTCATGGCTGAGATTGCAGAATTGGTTCCTTTGTATAGAGGAGTGGACTATTCCAAGCTTGATATGAAAGGTTATCGCCTCGGTAAAGAACAAACTACGAGTGGGCATGGAAAGTTTTCCCCGGCGAAGTATATCCCGCAGCCGAGTCCTCCAAATGGGTATCCTTTAACGCTGTTTGCTGGAACCACGCTGTATCAGTTTGGCACTGGCTCCAGAAGTTTGAGATCATCGCGGCTTAGAAAATTTTTACCGGAGGCTTTTGTGGAGATCAGCAAGCCTGATGCTAGAAGGCTCAAGGTAAAAGACGGCGATAAGGTCAAGGTGGAATCACTTAATGGCGAGTTGACGGCTGTAGCCAAAATTGCTGACACGCTCAATAAAGGGATGGTTTTTATGCCTACGCCTTTTCCGGAGAGCCAAATCAATGGACTATTTGACATTGCTTTAGACCCTAGGACGAAGACTCCGGCTCTCAAAACGTGTCAGGTAAGGCTGGAAAGGATTGAGAGCCATGGCTAGGCCAAAGAAGAAATCTGGTATTAATTTAGCTCGCATAGATGAGCTTATAGCTGATTATCAAGGTCAGAAGTGGGCATTGATTCCGCTCCTTCAGAAAATACAGGAGGAGTTTGGGTATATCCCCCGTGAAGCGACACAACCTATAGCCAGAGCCTTTGCCCTATTTCCTGTGCAGGTGCAGGGTGTAATCTCCTTCTATTCGCAATTGTACACCAAGCCGCAAGGGAGAAACGTTGTCAGAGTGTGCCGAGGGACTGCCTGCCATGTTCGTGGCGGAAAGACGATATTGAAATTGGTAAAGCAGCATCTGGAGCTTGAGGAAGGGGAGACTTCTCCCGATTATGAATATACTTTGGAGACGGTTGCTTGCATAGGGGTCTGTGCCCTGGCACCGAACATAGTCATTGGCACAAATACCTACGGGCGTATGAATCCCAAAAAGGTAACCCAATTGTTCAGGAAGAGTGAGAGGTCGTAATGCAAAACCGTCGCACAATTTTTGTTTGTCAGGAGACGCCATGTCTTTCCATGGGCTCTGCTGCTGTCTATGAGGCATTTAAAGCAGAGGTATCTCGGCAAAGGGTGAAAAATGCCACCGTAGAAATCAGTGGTTGCCACGGTCACGGTCTCTGCGACTGTGGTCCTAGTGTAGTAGTTGAACCTGATGGTGTTTTTTATATCCATGTGCAGGCCGAGGATGTGCCGGAGATTGTTAGTTCACATCTTCGTGATAACAAGCCGGTGGAACGCCTCTTCTATTGTGACCCAGTGACAGGTCAAAAAAAACCGTATTATGCAGAGATAAACTTCTATAAGAAGCAGCAGCGTGTCATCCTGCGTAATTGTGGGCGTATCAACCCTGAGAAGATTGAGCACTACATCGCTATGGGCGGCTATAGAGCGATTAGAAAAGCTCTCCTTATGACGCCTGAGGGAGTCATCGAGGAAATTCGGAAGTCTGGACTGCGTGGTCGGGGAGGAGCTGGTTTCCCTACTGGGCGCAAGTGGGAGTTTTGCCGGAACTCACCCGGCGACACGAAATATGTTATCTGCAATGCCGATGAAGGTGACCCTGGGGCATTTATGGACCGCTCTATTCTGGAAGCTAACCCTCACTCTGTTATCGAGGGCTTGACAATTGCCGGATATGCCATAGGCACTAAAGAGGGTTACATATATGTCCGCGCTGAATATCCGCTGGCGGTGAAGCGATTTCGTATTGCGTTGGAGCAGGCCAAAGAGAGTGGTTTCTTGGGTGATAATATTCTCGGATCAGGCTTTGCTTTTACGATTTATGTCAAGGAAGGTGCTGGCGCCTTTGTTTGCGGTGAGGAGACGGCGCTGCTTGCTTCTATCGAGAGCAGACGGGGCATGCCCCGTCCTCGGCCGCCGTTCCCGGCACAATCGGGTTTGGATGGAAAGCCCAGCAACATCAACAATGTAAAGACGCTAGCTTCTGTTCCTATCATTATCGATAAGGGAGCTGAATGGTTTGCCAGCTTGGGTACCGAGAAAAGCAAGGGAACTGCTGTTTTTGCCCTTACCGGGAAAATTGCCAATAGCGGCTTGGTGGAAGTGCCTATGGGCACACCTTTATCTACTATCATCTTCGATATCGGCGGGGGCATACCTCGAAGCAAGCGGTTCAAAGCAGTGCAGACGGGTGGTCCGTCGGGTGGGTGTATCCCAACTCAGTTTATAGATACCTCTGTGGATTATGACTCGCTCGCCCAACTAGGCTCCATAATGGGTTCCGGGGGCATGGTGGTTATGGATGAGGCTATCTGCATGGTTGAGGTAGCTAGATACTTCTTGAGTTTCACTCAGGCTGAGTCCTGTGGCAAATGCGTTCCTTGTCGCCTGGGGACAAGGCAGATGCTGGAAATCCTGACCAGAATCACTCAAGGTAAGGGGCGTGATGCTGACATTGATACTCTGCTTACCATAGCCAGAGCAGTTAAAGAATGCTCACTATGTGGCTTGGGTCAGACATGTCCTAACCCTGTCCTTACAACCATCAATTACTTCCGGGATGAGTACGAGGCTCATATAAAGGAGAAGAAATGTCCAGCTGCTGTGTGCGATTCGCTGATGATATCGCCGTGCCAGCATACTTGCCCGGTCGGGATTAACATTCCCAAATATGTCGCTCATATTGCTGCCGGGGAATATCTCGAGGCTGTCGAAACAATCAGAGAACGAAATCCATTTCCTGCAATATGCGGTCGCATCTGTCATCATCCTTGCGAAGGCAGGTGTCGCCGTGGGGAACTCGATGACTCTGTAGCCATCAGATCGCTTAAGCGATTCGTCGCCGATTGGTACTTTGACCATATAACTGAATTGCCTACTCCCGAGCCTTTCCCTCAAACTAAGCCGCAGAAAGTGGCAGTGGTAGGCGCTGGCCCAACCGGGCTAAGTTGTGCCTACTATTTGGCTCAAATGGGATACGGAGTTAATGTTTTTGAGGCGCTTCCTGTCGGTGGGGGCATGCTCTCTGTGGCTATACCTGAGTTTCGTTTACCCCGCCGAGTTATTCAGCAGGAGATTGAATATGTAGCTAAGCGTGGAGTGGACATAAGATATGACGTACCTATTGGTGTCAGTTACACTGTGGATGACCTGATCAAGAAAGACGGTTTTGCCGCTGTATTTATTGCTGCTGGTGCCCAGAGAAGTCAAAGGATAGGCATACCTGGTGAGCTTGAGGATGTTGAAGGTTTCCACTACGGGCTAAGGTTCCTGAGGGACGTTAAAGTCGGTAAGCAGGTTAGGGTTGGGTACAGGGTAGCTGTAATTGGTGGGGGGAATGTGGCTTTTGATGCTGCACGCACGGCTCTCCGTCTTGGTGCCAATGAAGTCAACATCTTCTACCGACGGTCCAGAGAGGAGATGCCGGTGACCGAGGTTGAATATGATGAGGCAGTGGCTGAGGGCGTGGGCATCAACTTTCTTATCAGTCCTACGCGCATAGCCAGTGACAATTGGAAGGTGACCGGCCTGCAATGTATTCGCATGCAGTTGGGTGAGATGGATGCCAGTGGACGACGTCGACCAGTACCGATTCCTGGCTCAGAGTTCTTTGCCGAAGCAGATACCGTGATTGTCGCTGTTGGGCAGGCTCCAGACCTGTCGTTTTTACCGCCTGACAGTGCTCTTGAGCGCACACGATGGGAGACACTCGCTGTTAATGGCAATACCCTAGCTACCAATGTTCCAGGCGTCTTTGCTGGCGGTGACTTTGTCACTGGCCCCGGTATGGTCATAGAGGCTATTGCTGCTGGCAGGAGAGGGGCTCTTGCCATAGACAAGTACCTCAAGGCAGATACTTCAAGGGTGGAGATGTATGACCTGAAGACTGAGGTCATTGTGGAAGCTGCAACTAAAGTGGAGGAAGAGACATGGGAGGCACAGCCCCGTCTGCAAGTGCCAACTCTCCCCACTGAAAAGAGGAAGCAGAGCTTCGAGGAGATAGAGCTCAGCTTTTCAGAAGATAAAGCCAAATATGAAGCTAAGCGGTGCTTGAGATGCGATTTGGAGCGATGATAACTAAGACAGTTTGTAGGATGCTCGAGTGGTTAGTTAGGAGGGCATGACGATGAAATCCATCACTAAGCAAAAGATTTTCGACGAAATTAGAGAGCAACTCGATGGGCTGGATAAGGTCTTTATTGTTGGCTGTGGTACCTGTGCTACGATGACTAAGACTGGTGGCAGGGATGAAGTGTTGGGCATGAAAGACCGCCTCCAAGAACTGGGTAAGATGGTCACGGGCTGGACGGTTATTCCGACTGCTTGTGACGAAATGACAGAAGTTTCGTTGAAAGAAAATAATGGGGCTATTGGCAGTTCGAGTTGTATTTTAGTAATGTCCTGTGCCCTGGGAGTGCACAAAATCACTTCATATATTGAGAGGCCGGTCATTCCAGCGTTGGACACTCTGTTCATAGGCTTGGAGGATGAGCCAGGTAATTTTCGCGAAGTCTGCGCTCAGTGCGGACAATGTGTCCTGGGGCAGACTGCCGGCATTTGCCCTTTGACTGCCTGCCATAAGGGCTTACTGAACGGACCGTGTGGAGGCACGAACAAAGGCAAATGTGAGGTGGATGTAACGAAAGATTGTGCCTGGACTCTTATCCATCAGCGGCTAAAAACGCAGGGCAGGCTAGATTTAATGCGAAAGTATCAACCGCCTAAGAATCATCAGGCGACGCCGAGACCACGGGCGATTAAGATTGCGTGAGGGGGAGGAAACGACCATGGTAACACGCTTTAAAGAAGCTCTCAACTCTGGTAAGTTTGTGGTGACCAGCGAGATTGGCCCACCCAAAGGGACAAATATTGAAAAGATGCATCATCACATCGACCTTCTTAAAGATAAAGTTGTTGCCATGAATGTGACTGACCACCAAAGCTCGGTGATGCGTTTTCCGTCCATAGGTGGTTGTCTGGCTATCAAAGAACGCGGTGGTGAGCCGATACTGCAGATGACCTGTCGCGACCGGAACCGGCTTGCCCTTCAGGCTGAACTACTTTTTGCTTATACCAGGGGCGTAACGAATGTCCTTTGCCTTACTGGCGATGCCGTACCTATCGGCGACCATAAAGAAGCCAAGGGTGTTTTCGACCTTGATTCGGTTCAACTGTTAAGGACAATCCGTCAGCTGGAATCGGGTAAAGACCTTGGAGGTAATGACCTTGATGGGGCGGTTGAATTTTGTGCTGGTGCTATAGTTACTCCTGAAGCTAATCCGATAGAACCTCAACTAATCAAATTTGAGAAGAAAGTCGAGGCTGGAGCTGAATTTTTCCAGACCCAGGCTATTTATGACTCTGATAACTTCGCTAAGTTTATGAAGTATGCTCGCCAATTTCCAGTAAAGATTCTGGCCGGTATAGTCTTGCTCACGTCAGCCAGAATGGCGAAGTATATGACGGATAACGTTCCCGGTATCTTTGTGCCGCAGAACTTGATTGATGAGCTAGCGGCAGCACCAAAGGGAGAGGCGCTCAAAAAAGGAATCGAGATCGCCGGCAGGATGATTGCCACCCTGAAGAGGGATTCCATTTGCGATGGTGTCCATGTTATGGCCATCGGCAGGGAAGAATTGGTCCCGGATATACTAGCTGCCGCCGGGCTTTAGACGCCTCGTATAAGGCAGCTACAAAACCCGCCATTTTAGGAGAACGTAAGGCAGATGAAAGCTTTAGGTGGGCTTTTACTGGTTCTGGGTATAATAGGCCTGCTGTTGAACTTGATATTATGGCTTCCTTCTAAATTTAACCTGATTATGGTAGTGCTCATCTCGGTCGTCTGTTTGGTAGCCATTTGGGGTGGCGGAAGGCTGTCTCAGCCGAAGATGGACCTGGTACCGGAACCAGCGAAGCAATATGAGCCAATGTCTCAGCCAGCCCAGTGGTCACAGCCGGCGGGAGTTAGCTGCCCTAAATGCGGTTGTCAAATCGTACCCGGCCAAAAATTCTGCGGTAGCTGCGGTTCCAGCCTAGTCTCTTATTGTGCTGTCTGCGGAGCCGCCATTACTAGCCCATCAAGGTTCTGCGGTAATTGTGGTGTCAGGCTGAGTTAATCACCAAAATTCACGTAAACCTTACATCATCTTCGCAATAAATTCACATTCGCCTGCTAATATTGAGAGTAGTAAAACTCTTAAAGGAGGCGAATGTACGTGAATAAGCTATTGAAAATCGGCATTCCAATCTTTATTGTATTGCTGATGTTGGTAATCGTCGGTACCGGTATAGTGCTGGCGAAGGAACCAGATACCTCGGTTTTAACGGGCCCCGGAGCCGCGTACGATGGTTACCCGAACTGCAGAGGGGCAGGCTGTTGGGACGGCGGTTATTGTCCCGGCCCAGGAGCCGGTTATGGACCGGGTGGATGCTGTGGCGGCAATCCTGGCAACTACCAACCCTCGTGTCACGGATATTAGCCATAACTTTTTATGATTATTGTCTAGTCGGAGTACCGACTTATCAAATTACACCTCCTAAGCTAGGGGCGAAGGTCGACCACTTCGCCCCTATTGTTTTGTTTATGCTACAATCAAATTGGGGAACGTTGTAAACGGAATGGCACGCAACAAGATTTTGTTGGTGGAGGATGAGCCAAAGGTCTGCGAGCTTATTAAGGCATACCTGGTGAAGGATGGGTATGATGTAACTATCGCCGGCGATGGTAAAACTGCCATTGAGAAGGCTCAACTTTACAAGCCAGACCTTATCTTGCTCGATTTGAATCTGCCTGAACTGGATGGTCTGGAGGTTTGCCGGACAATCAGAAAGCAGTCAAATGTGCCTATTATCATGCTTACGGCTCGTGACGAAGAGGTGGATAAAGTTGTCGGGCTTGAGATTGGTGCCGATGACTACGTTACCAAGCCGTTTAGCCCCCGTGAGCTGGCTGCCAGGGTCGGTGCCGTATTGCGAAGATACAGGGAAGGTCTCAAAAAAGGTGAACTGATTGTTTCCGGAGAGCTTCGCCTGGACCAGGAAAAACATGAGGCCACCTATTTTGAGCAACCGCTCAGTCTAACCGCTGCCGAATTCAAATTACTGTCTGTCCTGGCCCGTAATCCGGGCAGAGTCTGTACCCGGCTTCAACTGATGGATTCGGCCTTTGGCGAGTCCTATGAGGGGTATGAGCGGACTATAGATGCTCACATAAAGAATATCAGACAGAAGATGTCCATGGTGGCGCCGGAAGCTACTAGTCCGCTGGCTACAGTTCGGGGTGTCGGCTACAAATTGGAGGAATGATGCTACACAGTTTATCGGTAAAGCTCTCGCTACTATTCGTGGGAATTGCCCTGGTGAGTGTGGGCGTTATAGCTCTGTGGGTGAATCGTTCAGTCCAGACTGAATTCACCTGCTACTGCCAGAGCAATTGCCAGGTACAAACCGTACCCGGTTCCACGTCCACTATAACGATGCCCGGCAATGACTCTAATTCAGGTGCATCTCTTTACATGGGTGATGCCGAGCGGGCCTTCCTTGATGCGGTTCGTAATTCTTTGTGGCTGGCAGCATTAGTAGCAATCTTGACTGGCGTTGCTCTGGGATTCTTTTTCAGCCGGCTAATTAGTGGACCTATGAGACAGCTGACTTTGGCGGCACGTAAAGTGGCCACCGGCGATTTCTCACAGCGGGTTTCTACAAAAACAGACGATGAGATCGGCGAGGTATCTGTAGCCTTTAACACTATGGCTGAGCAGTTGGAAACCAAAGAGAAAAGCAGGCGCCAGTTGCTGGCTGATATCGCCCATGAATTACGCAACCCGCTGAGCATCATTCAGGGGAACCTGGAAGCCTGGCTTGATGGCGTTATCACTCCTGCGCCAGACCAGGTAGCCTCCGTATATGATGAAACTGTACTTCTCTCCAGGTTGATAACCGACCTTAGAGACCTGTCACTGGCGGAAGCCGGCCAGTTGAAGCTATATCAGAATGCTACCGAGCTCGGCGAGTTCATTTTCGCGGAGATAACTAGCGTCCAGAATCGTTGCCAGGAGAAGCAAATTTCGATTGGCGCTGAGCTGCCTCACGGGTTGCCGTTGGTATTCATTGACAAGGACCGTATACGTCAGGTGCTGCACAACCTTGTCGATAATGCACTCAGGTATACGACTGCTGGTGGGACTATCGAAATCGGCGCCAGTTATACAAAACCGGGCTGGGTTACCGTATCTGTGTCAGATACGGGAGCAGGTATAGCCCGTAAGGACTTGCCATACGTCTTCGACCATTTTTATAAGGCAGACCGGTCACGTCAGAGGGGACACGGGGGAGCCGGCATAGGTCTGGCCATGGTGAAACGAGTTGTGGAACTGCACGGTGGGACGGTTTGGGTGAAAAGCCGGAAGGGCAAGGGTACCACCTTCTACTTCACATTGCCTGTGGCATAATCACGACCCAGGCGCGATAGAAAGCCGACGTTCCAATTTAGCCGATTGGAATTTAGAATTTATTGTAGATGTAGCCACGAGGTTAAAACCTCGTGGCCGCGACCCTAAGAGTCGCGACTACATGTAGAAGTGAAAGGGGGTCGCACCCGCGGTTATTCCCTCAAAAAGCCGTAGACTATCAGAAACAGTGCCAGGTAGTACGTAATCATAACGACGTAATCGACTGCCACCACTGGCATCATAAATTTGTTGATAGCCAGGACCGAGTCAGAAACGATGAAAGATATGGCTCCGTAAAGGGTAAAATCATTTTTTGATGCCCTGAGTGAGGCAAAGATACCCATCAAAGTTATAGCTGTCATATAGATATATACCGGTATTGCCATCTCCTTCAGTGATGGCGTCAGGACAAAAGCCATCATTTTCGAATACACTACAAGCAGAATAATGATAGGAATCTTTGATTTTTGATACTTGAAATCTCTGGAGAAGGTTACGATGAATAGTATGTGGGCAATCAAAAATAAGCCCAGTCCAGCAACGAAGTATTTTCCTGCCGCCAGCTCCAGGGCTATATCAGCAGCGCCGCAGAACAGAAGAGAGGTAAACAACAGCTTACCTCTCGAGCCGGAAACTGCTATGAACGCCAGTACCGCCAGGCTTATGGCCGGTATGGCTTTAATGACAAAATTACCGGGATAAGGTTCGAAGGATAAGAGACCAATGAAGAGGATAGAGAACGCACCGAAGATATAGAGCCAGGTCTTTTGCAGAGTTGTCACTTTATTTACCCCCGGATGTTAAGATTGCCTACGTTTGTCATATTATAACCTCTTGTCAACGATATGTACCAGTCAGGTACATTTGTGATGATTGCATTTTTCTTCCTCCCTTTCCCTTGACGGGAGAGGGCTGGGGTGAGGGTGTAAGTTCTGCTAATCCCCCTCACTTCTAACTCTCTCCCGCCAGGGGAGAGAGTATAATTTGTCATTCTGAAAGAGCGAAGTGACTGAAGAATCACCACTCAGGATAAACTTCGCGAAGAATCTCGCGCTTATAATTGACAAAAGCCCTCAATCCTAACTAGTATATCTCTTTAGTGCTAGCCAATAGCACAGGAGGCAAATTTATGGATGCTAAACTACTGTCATTATATTTTGTGCTCGGTGGCACGATTGTGACTCTGATAACTTATTTTGGCGTCCAGGGTAAAGGGCTGCTGGCTGCCTTCATCGGATTTTTCCCCAGTATCAGCATCGTCACCCTGTTCACCATATACTTTAAAAGTGGTGGCGGCGCTACGGTCTCCTATTTCAAGGGCATGCTGTTTTTAATACCAGCCTGGGTTCTATATGCTGTGGCTATGATATTTATCCTGCCTCGATGGGGTATTGTGCCGTCTGTCATTATAGGTGTAGTTCTATATGTAGCTGTGGCTTTGCTGACCATCCGGCTTGTACACTAATTAATCTGCCGTTGCTGGAGGGAACAGGAGCATTGAATCATGGACATGAAGCTTAAAGAAAAATTCCGCCTGCTATGGCAGAAGTATTTCAACGCTGCCGGACTACCCATTACCTTCTATTACACCGATGAGGAGGGACGTGCCGACCCTATGAAGCCTACTTCGGGGCACAGATGTGTAATCGGCGACCTTATTAAAGTAAGAGAAGGAAGTTCTATCAGCTACAACGCAGATTCCATCGGCTGCTTTGGCGGCAAAAGATACCTCGGCTTCAGCCAGACGATCGCGCCCAACTTCGAGTATTTCCTTTCCTGCGGCATACCGGGCAAGCTGGAAGGTGAGCGCTACAAGAAATCCCCGGAGCTGGTGAAGGAGGTAATGAAACAGCAAGCGGCGTTTACGGCGCCGGCCCGGTTCATCGTATTCAAGAGATGGGATACGCTCGACGAGGCCGACAGTCCGGAAGTCGTTATCTTCTTCGCCCAGCCTGACGTTCTTTCAGGTCTCTTTACGCTGGCTAATTTCGACGAAGCCGAGCCGAATGGAGTATTTGCACCGTTCAGTGCCGGCTGCGGCTCGATTGTCCAGTACCCGTATCTCGAAGGAGAATCCAGGCGCCCCAGAGGGGTTATCGGCATGTTCGATGTCTCAGCCCGACCGTTTGTACCCAGCGATGTGCTCACCTTTTCGGCGCCGATGAAAAAATTCATCCGGATGATTGACAATATGGAGGAGAGTTTTCTTATCACCGGCTCGTGGCAGAAGGTGCTAAAACGTATAGGTTCTAAAACTAAGTAAGCCCATCCCTTCGAGTTTCCTTTTGGCCCCGCCTATCTCCTCACCCAGCCCTCTTATACGGCGCGCATGGCTTTTATTTTGCTGGTGGTGTCGCTGGCGACTGCATTTATACCCGTGTGGCGGGTTATGCGGATAAAAATCCTCGACGCCATCTGGGGATAAATCATCAGCTCTTCTAACTTGCAAATTGCACACTTCGATGAAAAGTGCAATAAAAAATATACTTTAGCTTTAGAGGTTAAGCTGAAAGTTCTACCTATTGTAACCTCAGCTCCAGTTAACAAGGCCTCTTTCTTAGGCACTTGTCGTTTCCGCGTCCACTGAATGAGTTCCTGGCTGCCTTTCCGCCAAAATAGCAAGGTGCTAGCCTGCAAGTGTACCGATTGTCATTTCACTCGTAAGCAAGCTTTGACAGTATCTTTAAAAGCTTTTTGTAGATTCCCCCTGCCATAGCCAAGTTCTTTAACTGCGGGTGATGGATCAAAAAATGTATTTCTTGTTTGAATTGCTGCAAACTTAACAGGATCAAGTCCACCTTCTTCACCACGAAGTTTGTGCCGCAATTTTATTATTCTCAGGATAAGTCGGACCACAAAGGTCGGTAGTATTATTATCTTCTTTTTCTTGCCAAGTATATTCAATATTTTTTCTATGAATTCAACCCATGTAAGGTTTTCATCTCCAATTGTATAACTTTCTCCACCCCTTCCAGTTTCGATGGCTCCAGCAATAGCTTGGCCAACATGTTCCACAGCGATCATATTAGTTCCCCCTTTCATATAGAAAAGAGGATAACGAGAATTGATATATTCTATTAGAGGTTTCCACAACGGTGTGCGACCAGGCATGCTACCAAAAATATAGGGCAACTCGAGAATTATCAACTGAAGATCCGGCATAGCAGCGTCCATAGACCGTCGAGCTTGTTCCTTTCTGGATCTTATGTAAGGATGATATTCTGATAGCTTTTCATTTGGCCAAACACGATCGAAGTACAAGAAATATGAACTCAAAATAACACCACGCTTTATACCTGATTGGCGAGCAAGCGAGATAATTCTCTTACAGGATATAACATTAGCCTGATAGAAAAACTCATATGCTGGAGCTTTGGGGATAACCCGGTCATCGGCTCCAGCAGCGAAAACTATAGCGTCGTGACCTTTTAGGATATCCATGATGTCACTATCGTCTAGTTCATCGATATTTGCCAGGACAACATTTACATCTTTTGGGAACAGGCCTTCTTCAGGCAATGGTGGGAGCGCGATTACGGTGACACTATGTTCTCGCTGGATAAACTCTTTAACCGCGCAATATCCAAGGAAGCCAGTTCCACCAATAACTACCACCTTTTGCTTTTGATGAGACTTTTTGACCATATGATTATCTCTTAAAAGTTATGGCTAACAGTATACCACTGAAAGGTTTCTTAGATGAATTGCGAAGTAACAAAATTCAGCGACATCAGAGGTTTTGGCTTTATCCGACCCCAGATAGGTGATGATATCTTTGTGCACTATAGCGATATACGAGGAACTGGGTTCCGTACTCTACGTCAAGGGCAGTCCGTCGAGTTTACTGTGTTGGAAGGTGAAAAAGGGCTTCAAGCCAAGGATGTACAAATGCTTGATTGAGGTTGAGTAGCCCATTACCAACGCATCTGGAAGCCTCAGGAATAGAGTGCAGCTGATGAAAAAGTCCCTAGAAAAGTCATAAGCTGGTATGGACTTCATTGTACAGAAGGTACGGCTAGATTAAAAATAGCTTGTTGTTAGCTTATTACACATTGTGACGATTTGTGCACTCGTTATAATCTAACGTATCTCAGAGTTTTGGGAAATCCTGGTCTATTCCTATTCACTTAGTTAGTTGCTATAATCCGTATTATATAAACAGACTAGATGAAAAAAATCATATTGGCCTCAGGATCGCCAAGAAGAAAAGAATTACTGGAAAAAATTGGCCTTAAATTTGAGGTCGAATCAAGCAATTATGAAGAGGATATCTACCCGGGGTTACAGCCGCATGATATCGCTCAAAAAATATCTCTTAAAAAAGCCGAAATAGTTGCCAGTAAGCATAAAAATGTTGTAATTATTGCCGCCGATACCTTTATTGTTTTTGATGGCCAAATACTGGGTAAACCGAGCACCGCAAATGAATCCAGGAAAATGCTGCAAAAACTAAATGGAAAGTCTCACTCGGTAATAACCGGTTTCAGTGTTATAGACACAGCCAAAAATAAAACATTATCCAGATCTGTAGAAACAATAGTCTTTTTAAAAAAGTTAACCCCGTCAGAAATCGATACCTATGTGAAGTCAAAGGAGTCATTGGATAAGGCAGGAGGTTATGCCATTCAGGGATTGGGAGCTGTTATTGTGGATAGGATTGAGGGAGACTATTTAAACGTAGTGGGTCTTCCCTTAAGCGCTCTGACTGAAGCTTTAAAAGAGTTTGGAATCCATATCCTGTAAAGATTTAAGCACCCTTAAAAGGTATTTGAGCAGGAATTTCCCGAAATGGCCAGCTATCGGGGAAGATTATTTATATAGGCAGCAGCGTTTTCACCGGCTACATAGCCAGTAGAAAAAGCAGCCTGCAGGTTATAACCGCCAGTATCGGCATCGATGTCCATTACCTCCCCGCAAAAGTAAAGCCCTGCCACTAAACGTGAGGCCATATTTCGTGGGTTTATTTCTTTGAGGGAAATACCCCCGGCAGTAACCATAGCCGAAGATAGGGGCAATGGAGTTCTGATGTTGAAACTGAGCGACTTAAGTAAGCATAGCAATCTCTCTCGCTCAACGGAATCAACCTGATTGCACCATTTATCAGCTGGTATACCAGTCATTTCAATAAAAGGCTCGACCAACTTTTGTGGCAGGAGCGCCTTGAGAAGGTTGCGATAGCTTCGTTTGCTGTAGCTGTTAAAATCTCGTTGCAGTCGCTCGCTTAGCTCATTACTGCCAAGCATTGGTTCAAGATCGATGGATACACTTACAGGCCCGTGCTCAAGGGCATCGACTATTGCCAGGCTCATTTGCAGTGTAACAGGTCCGCTTAGACCATAATGCGTTATCATAATATCACCTGTGCGACTTTCTATAACCGGCTGGCGCAGGCGACGTGCAATTATGCCCCGCCCAGAGTCCCTGGTTGGCGTTGCTGACGGTTTAATATCACTGGCTATGCACCGATAGGCTGTCAAGCGTACATTACGCAGACTAACACCCTGCATACTCCTGGCACGCTTCGTCTCGGATACAACCAGAGGTACCAGAGCCGGGCGTATTGGCGTAATTGTGTGGTTAACCGCAGTGACAATGCTATAGCCGTCACCGGTGGAACCGGTACCCGGATATGAAGCACCACCGGTTGCCAAAATAACAGCCGCTGCGGGAAAGGTCTTTGACTCAGATTGTGCGCCTGCTACACGCCCTTTATCTATCAGAATATTAGTTACGCGGGCGCCAGTTTGCACCTGGACTCCATTGTCAGCCAGGTAATACTGAAGGGCTTTGACAATTTCCCGTGCGTCTCCAGATGAAGGAAAGATTCGTCCATCTTTTTCAGTTATGGTCTCCACACCGTAGCGCTTTAAAAATGTCAGCAAGTCATCTCTAAAGAAATGATGGAAAGCATTATAGAGAAAACGGCCATTAGGACCGTACATATCGATGAAGGTGTCCATTTCTTTAATATTGGTCAGGTTGCAACGTGTCTGGCCACTGATGAGGATTTTATTGCCAGGACTTCGGGTCTTTTCCAGGAGAAGCACTTTAACGCCTGACTCGGCGGCTCGCCCAGCGGCCATCATGCCACTAGCTCCCGCGCCAACAACGATGACCTGTTTATTAATCATGCGTACCATACCTGACTTATTTCTACTTCATTTTAGTCTCTATCCTTAGATTGTGCTTAAGATAACCTCGGCCTGTCAAGGATGTAGGTAATAAAAGCTATGCATCAGATACAATGAAGTAGCAAAATGACGCTCTGTGTGATGTGCCGAATTATTATTAAACAAAACTGACTTTTGTGCAATCAAACTAGCCTGGTGTCCTGCCTCTCGGTATCCATGTCGCCAGTGAGCAAGGAGGAATTCTCCGTCACGCTGATGCACCAGAATATTGCCGCAGCCCAACCCGCCAAAATGCTCGCGAAACCGCGAACAAGAAAATGGCCTACACCACAGCACCCAGTAGAGTCTGCCAGGTAAGGCGGCCGGTGAGAGCTTCGGCAGGCACTGTGGTAGCAAAAGCGACCGGTATGATAAAGGTAAGCCCATAACGTAGCCATCCCGGATATAGGCTTATGGGCCAACGACCGGCTTCGTACATGCTCTGGAAGATCATCAGAATGTTTTCCACTCGTACCAACCAGAACGAAAGCGTGGCCAGAATCAGAAAGAAGCTGTACACTATGACTCCACCTGCTGTTAGCATCAGGACAAACGCCCCAGCCTGCCATCCTCCCACTTTCTCACCCAACTGAATCAACGCTATAGCCAGTACGGCTAGACCCAGTACAATATCAATCAACCTCCAGATGTCTACCTGCCGGATGCTGACGATAAGCTGCGCGTCCGCTGGCTTGGTGAGCGTAAAATCGAGCTTCCCATCGCGGACTGACTCTATGAACTGCTCCATACTTGGCTGAATAACCAGGCCGATCAATCCACCAACGAGAAAGTAGACACCGACAAGTGCCAGTATCTCATCAGGCCGCCAGCCGCCCAGAGTTTCGGTATAGGAAAAAATCACGCCTAATCCGGCCAACGACACGCCCAGGCTGAGAAGCGACTGGAACAGTTGCCAAACAAAGTTGACCCGGTAGGCCAGTTCACTTATGACACTGACCCAGAAAAACGCTGCCAGCAAACGAAGGTAGTTCATGTGCCAACCGCCGAATAATTCCGTACACCCGCACGCCACACGATCCGAAGCAGCACAAAGCCCAGTAGCAACCATGCTGCCTGGACTCCCAAGCCTGTCAACGCCTCAGCCAGCGTAAGCCGACCAAGCAGGAGTTCCACTGGAAAGCCTATCATCCAGCGGAAGGGCAGAATCGCAGCTGCAACCTGGATCGGACCGGGGAGAAGTGTCAGCGGGGCGAATTGCCCCGACAGAAACAGCATCAGGACAAAGTAGGTCTGATTGATAGCGCTAACGCGTGTGGTCCAGAACGCTGCCTGTGCCAGTGTCCATTCCAAGAGGAACCGGACCAGAAAGGCGAGCAGCAATACCGGTATGAATACCGCGACGGCCCACGGCGCAGGGGAAATAGAGGCATGGAATCCCACTGCCAGTCCGGCTGCAATAAGTATCATTGTAGGCAAGGTTATCAGCTTTGAGGAAACATTATCGGCAATATCAGAATGGATCGGGTGCACGGGCTTCAACAGTGCGAATGAAAGTATCCCTTCCCGTATGCGGTACTCGAACTCGTACATTATCCAGGTATAAGTAAATTGATTGACCAGCATCAGCACGATGAAATAGGCGGCGAAATCACTTGTGGTGTAATCTCTGATGCTTCCGCCGCTACTCTTCGAGACTATCGACCAGACGATTAGATAGACTAGTGGTTCCAGCACCTGGCCAATCATCCAGATGAGCAGCGCCGCACGGTACTGGAACATCATCGCTAAGGTGGTTTTGAACTGCTGTGTGTATAGCTCCGCCAGAGCTTTCATGGATTTTCCTGCGCGAAAACGCGCTCAATCACCTCTTCGATCGGAGGATCTTCAACCAGCAAATCAATCACCGGCAGGTCTGTCAGCAGCCGCGCAGTGACCTGGGCTGTTTCGGCTTTTGGGACTCTGAGCGTAAAGCGGCCGTCTTCGCAGGATTCGACTTCGCCGTAGGAGCGCAAATCGGCCTGGCAGTCTTCAACTTGCAGTACAATGGTCTTGTACTCCGTAAATTTCTGAACCAGGATAGAAAGATCACCATCGAAAAGGAGCCGGCCATGGTGGATGATAACGACGCGCCGGCAAAGCGCCTCGACGTCGGCCATGTAGTGGCTGGTCAGCAAGATAGTTGCCCCAAAGCGGCGGTTATACTGGGCGATAAAGGCGCGTATACGCCGCTGCATCGTAACGTCAAGACCGATAGTAGGCTCATCCAGAAAGACCACACTCGGGCGGTGCAAAAGGGCTGCCGCGAACTCACACTTCATCCGTTCGCCGAGGGAGAGGTTACGGACCGGTTTGTTAAGAAGTGGCCCCAATTCCAGAAGGTCGGTCAACTCACCAAGTGTACGGCGATAATCCATGGGCGGCACGCGATAAATAGCGCGGTTCAACTCGAATGAACTGATGGCAGGAATATCCCACACCAGCTGGTTGCGCTGCCCCATTACTAGGGTAATTTGCCTTAAAAATGATTTCTCGCGCTTCCACGGAATGTGGCCGAGCACGGTTATCTCACCAGCCGAGGGATGCAACAGACCCGAAAGCATCTTGAGCGTGGTGGTCTTACCAGCGCCATTGGGACCGAGAAAGCCCACTATTTCGCCGGCAGCCAGATCGAACGAGATGCCGTCCACAGCGGGAATTTCTAATTTGCGGCGGTGCACAAGGCTTTGCAGAGCAGCCTTTGCACCAGCTTCCTGCTGGCTGACAACGTAGGTTTTACGCAGATCCTTGATGTGAACGGCGGGCGATGTAACGGTTGGCTCACCGTCAACTACTAGCGCCCGTTTCCTTGTTTCCACTAGTGTTCATCATATAACATCTGGTCGCAGGTTTCCATAACTTAGTCAGGCAAGGTCACAAATACTCATTTTGTATACCCGTGGTCACAATCGTACGAAGTGTCCAATAGTGAAGCCAGCTACACTGTTTACTTTGCCAAATCTATTTAGTATAGTATTTCCATATTTAAAATTTTAGCTCGGTCAGCGACATAGGAGTAAGATATAAAAGTCGATGAAAAAGTGGCGTAGCGTTTTAGCAATTCTAATAGTCGCCTTTATTGTGTCTGGTAT
>JBAVQV010000007.1:0-19875 GCA_049694415.1 Dehalococcoidia bacterium | reverse complement strand
AGGGTAAAGCACGGGCGAGCATGGTCTTGCCGCTGCCCGGCGGGCCCTGCATAATCACATTGTGGCCGCCGGTGGCAGCCACCTCCAGAGCACGTTTGGCATGCTCCTGCCCTTTTACATGAGCCAGGTCAGCATGGTAGAAGTCGGTGTCAACCTGTCTCCAGTCCTTATCAGGCTGGTAGTGAGGGATGGCTATCTCTCCGCGGAGGTGGCTGACCAGTTGAGCCAAAGAGATGGACGGGATAACCTTCATGCCATCTAGAAGTGAAGCCTCGTTGGCATCATCAGCCGGCACGAATACTTCCGGTACACCTTTTTCCTGAGCCAGAGCCACCATGGGCAGTATACCTTGCGTGTGGCGCAAGCTGCCGTCAAGGGAAAGCTCGCCCAGGAAAAGCGTTTTGGAGACATCGGCATATATCTGGTCTGAGCTGAGCAGTATGCCGACGGCGATGGGTAGGTCGTAGGCGGGGCCGGCTTTCTTTAAATCCGCCGGAGCCAGGTTCACCGTTATGCGCCTCATGGGGAAAGTGCAGCCGGAGTTGCGGATAGCCGCCCGGACTCGTTCCCTGGCTTCCTGTACGGCGGTATCGGGCAGGCCAACGACAGTAAAAGTAGGCAGCCCGGGAGAGATGTCAACCTCTACTTCGACGATGGTGCCTTCCAGGCCGACCACGGCACAGCTCATTACTTTAGCCAGCATATTCAATTCCTGAATTAGTAAATGGAGAATTGCAGACGCATCTCATTTATTCACTCGTGCCAGCGCTTTTGCCAAGCCGGGAACAGTCTCATATTTTTTCAATTCTGATGGTTTAATCCATTGAGACTCGGTATGTTCCCAATCAATCTTGATTTTATCCGGTGCCTTTACGTGGAAAAGGAAGGGGTGGACTATCCACTTGCGGTTGAGGTTTTTATCGATGACTTCCAATGGCTTACCCTTTTTAATTAGTTTGAGGTCCTTTTGGTAAAGTTGTGTTTCCTGTCTTATCTCGGTGAAAGCCTGGTCGATGTCGTTTGTCTCAATGTAGCCGCTGACGCCAGCCCAGCTTCGGCGGTAAGTACCAACTTTGCTGCTGCGTCTTAAAATCAAGATTTTTCGGCCATGCTCCAGGAAGCAGGTAACTACATGTTTCTCGTCGAGGGTGCTATCGGCTACTTCGGTGACGTGCTTTTGTAGAGAATCTATCAACAGGGTCAGCGCCATTTCAGCCGCTTTTTGCTTGTTTTCCTCCCGATTGCCATGGAAATGGTGCTCCTTGGCCAGGCTGCTGTCTTTGGCCGATAGGCCGAGATAGAATAATCCTACTTGTTTTCCGGGTGTGGCACCGGTGGGCCCGGCGATTCCGGTATCAGATATACAGATATCCACCTTGAGCAGTTTCCTGCCGCCCTTAGCCATCTCTATGGCCGTCTGGCGGCTGACGGCGCCATGTTTCTTGAGCGTCTGTTTTTTGACACCAACAATATCCGTTTTGGCTTTATTGCTGTAGGAAACGATGGAGCCTTTGTAGTAGTCGGAGCTACCCGGGACATTGGTTATCTTATCACTGATTCTGCCGCCGGTAGCTGATTCGACGGTGCCGATGGTCAGCAGCTTACCGGTTTTGGCCTGATATTTCCTGAGAAGCTGGGCGATTTCGTCCTGTAGTGTCGGCATTTGGTTTCTGCTTTGAGCGGTAAGGCTGCGCCAATTTTAACAGAAAGCTGGATGCATAAGCTAGAGGGGTCGACTGGAGATCCTTCGCTTCGCTCAGGATGATAGAGATGAAAGGACTCGTAATGACAGAGAGGAAAGGCTCAGGATGACAGGAAACCGGGTAGATTGTAGTATCAGTTGCTTATCATACATTTTTTGTTTATCCGATTTTGAATTTGATATTGTTTGGGATTTGTGGGGTGTGGGAAGTGTGAGTGGCCTGGCTGGTTTTCTTGATATAATTAAGGATTGTGGCGGAGCTATCGGATACCATAACCTTTCTGGGCACGGCTGGCGCGCGGTTTGTGGTGACCAAACAGTTTCTGGCTTCGGGAGGCGCCTGGCTAAATCTGGGCGGCACAGAGATACTTCTTGACCCCGGGCCCGGCTGCCTGGTCCAGAGCGTGAAGGGGAAGCTCGATGCTTCCAAGCTCAAGGCAATTATCCTGTCTCATAAGCATCTGGATCACTCCGGCGACATTAATATTATGATTGAAGCCATGACCGAAGGTGGTCGGAGGCAGCGTGGTGTGGTGTTTGCCCCATCTGATGCGCTGAATAAGGATGCCGTGATTTTTCCCTACTTGCGGAATTATCCGGAGAAGATTGAGATTTTATCGGAAGGCGGTTCCTATTCTGTAGACGATATCTCTTTTGAAACTCCGGTTAAGCACCGGCATCCGGTCGAGACCTATGGCTTTGTTTTCAAGACGCCGAGGCACACTTTTTCCTGGATTACCGACACCAGGTATTTTCCTGAGCTGTCCGGCTATTATCAGGCTGAGCTACTGGTCATAAACGTGGTGTTGATGGAACCTAGGGACCCGGTCGACCATCTATCTATTCCTGAAGCCAGGCAAATAATTAAGGAAGTGAGACCTAAAGCTGCTATGCTCACTCATTTTGGGATGTCAATATGGAAGGCTAAGCCATGGGAATTAGCCCAGAAGCTGAGCGATGAGACAGGAATTAAGGTCATAGCGGCTCGTGACGGCATGAAGTTTGATTTAGCCAAATTGGATCAGATATAAGAGGTGGTAGTCCTTGTGATTGTCATCGCGGACTCTTTAAGTTGTGATCCTGAGCGAGGCGAAGGATCTGAGGTGAGATTACCCGCTGGCGGAGTTTATAAGGAGGTAGATCCTTCGGTCGCTCCGCTCCCTCAGGATGACAGAAGGCAAAGGACTACCTCAGAATGACAAAAAATAGTTGCGGTGGCTTAGCTGCCCTTTTTCAGCCGGGGCAGGGAAATCAGCAAATTGAACATTACATAAAGTGCGAAGATGAGCAATATTATGCCTATGAGCAAGGCCAGGAAAAGGAATTCCAGCATGAAGACGGGTGCCATTAAGACTGAGGAGATTCCTGAAAACCTTCGTGTTTTGATAGAGCTGCGGCGACTGCGTATCCAGACAAAGCCCTGGTTAAGTAGCTTCGGCGGATTTACCGGTACGGGAAGTTTTGATTGATTATCTGGTGCTTTCATTGGCGATTAATTATAGCTGGGGGTGGCGGCGAAGTCTAATCTGGAAGGACGGGAGTGTTTATTGTCATTGTGGGGGGTGTAAACCACGAAGCAATCGCGGTGGAGGCTGGGAAGAGGAGATTGCCACGCCTTCGGCTCGCAATGACAGTGAGGGAGAGGCTCGCAATGACAGCTGGAAAGAATGGCAAGAAAGATCAAATGCAGCTCAATAAACAACCCCGAATCACAGATATTCCTTCACTTTCTTAGCTAGTTTGCTGGTTATTCCTGGAACCCGGGATAGCTCATCTACCGATGCCTCTTTGATGTTCCTTACTGAGCCGAATTTTTTAAGTAGGGCTTTTTTGCGCTTAGGACCAATCCCGGGAATGCTGTCCAGAGCCGAAGCAATGCTGTACTTGTGCCGCAGCTTCTGATGATAGCCTAAAGCGAAGCGATGGGCTTCATCCCTGACCCTTTGTAATAGATACAGCGCTGCCGAAGTCCGTGGAATATCAAGGGATTCAGACCTGCCGGGTATGAATACCTCTTCCTTTTCTTTAGCCAAACTGGCGGTGGGGATTGAGTACAGCCCCAATTCTTTTAATATTTCCAGTGCAGCATTGAGGTGGCCTTTGCCGCCGTCAATGAGAATAAGGTCAGGCATTGCTGACCATTTGTCATCAGCCGCCATTGACCGCCTGAAGCGCCGGCTTAACACCTCCTGTATCATGGCGTAGTCGTCTATGCCGGATACTGACTTTATTCTGAAGCGCCGGTAGTGAGCCCGCCTGGACAGGCCTTTATCGAAAACCGCCATACTGCCCACTGCCTGATTGCCTCGAATATTGGATATGTCGTAGCCCTCTATCCGCAGTGGCATTCTGGGCAAGCCAAGTCTATCCTTTAACTCTTCCAGGACGAGAGCCGATTCGATGATTTTCGATTGTTTAGCCTGGTATAATGCTAGTCCCTGCCGGGCATTTTCTTCGACTGTATACATTAGCTGTTTCTTGATTCCCCGTTGCGGCACGCGCAGCTTGACTGATGCTCCTCTTTGATTTGCCAGCCATCCGGCAATGACATCAGGCTCGTCAATAGGAAACTGGAGCAGGATTAGCGGCGGTACTGACGAAGTCGAGGAATAGTATTGTTTTACAAAGCTGGTCATTATCTGGCCCGGCTCTTCATCACGGACACCATCAAGCAGCACATAATCACGCCCGATAAGTTTGTTGTTGCGGATGAAGAAAATCTCCATGTAAGCTAAGTCTTTGGTTTGTGCCAGGGCGATAGCATCTTCGTCACCTCTCACAGTGACCGCAATCCTCTGGTTTTCAACAACATCTTCTATGGCTTGGATTTGGTCGCGAAGCAAAGCCGCCTTTTCGTATTGGAGTCGCTGCGAAGCCTCTTCCATTTTGTGTTTCAGGTCTTGAATCAGCAATCCCTGCTTACCTTCAAGAAACAGGATGACTTGCTTTATTATGTCGTTATAATCTGCCTGGCTTATAGCGCCTATACACGGCCCCAGGCAGCTTTTAATGTGATACTCAAGGCACGGTCTGGCATCTTTTCCGGTAATTGTCCTGTTGCAGGAGCGGAAGGGAAAGATTTTCCTTATTAACTTCAATGTCTGGCGTAAGGAATAGGCACTGACATAAGGACCGAAATACCTGTCCCCATCTTTGTGAAAACGGCGGGTAATGCGAACGGTTGGCCAATCATTTTTGAGGTCGATCTTGAGATAGGGAAAGGTCTTGTCATCTTTCAGGCGCACATTGTAAACGGGATGGTATTTCTTAATCAGGTTGTTCTCCAGAATCAGGGCTTCGTATTCCGAATCGGTAACTATCGCCTCGAGGTCACTTATTTTGTCTACCAGGCGCTCCAGCTTGAATGATAGCTTGGCACTCGAGCTGAAATAAGCTTTAACTCGATTACGCAGGCTGGATGCTTTACCAACGTAAATGACCTTGCCCAGGTTGTCTTTGAAAAGATAGACGCCGGGCTTGGCTGGCAGTATTTTTAGCTGTTCCTTAAGAGGCATATCGTTCTTCTACAATTTATTGTAGCATTGGGCGGGAAAAGTAGACAAAAAGTCTTCAAAATCTTATCATATGCGTAGCCTTGCCAGGCTCTATTGTGATAGAATACTCAGGGCGTTGTGAAATGGAAGAAGACATAAAGTCCTTCCTTGGTTACTTAGCCAGCGAGAAGAAGTATTCCAAAAACACTTTGGCGGCTTATAAGAACGACTTAAGCCAGCTGGCAGACTATGTAAAATCGCAGGTCTCAACTTCTAGCTCCGGTTTTTCGGAGTCGAGGTTGAACCCTGAGACTCTGGCGGGTTACCTGCACAATCTGCGGGGAAGAAGGTACACACCGTCTACCGTGGCTCGCAAGATAGCGGCAGCTAAATCCTTTCTTAAGTTTATGGTAGATAGGGGAAAACTTAGAAGCGATTTGGCACCGAATCTGGCTTCACCTCAGGTAAGCAAGCACCTGCCCAAACCTTTATCTGTTTCTGAGGTCCGCCGTGTGTTATCGGAACCGGCAAAGCATTCCACCGTCGACGCCAAGAGAGATAAAACGATGCTGGAGGTGCTTTATGCCACTGGCTTGAGAGCCAGCGAGTTAATGTCGTTAAACACGCGAGATATCGATACGAAGAGAAATACAGTGCGCTGCACGGGGGCGGGCTCTAAAACTAGAGTTATCCCTATTGATTCACCTGTGGCGAGGCTGGTTAAAGAATACATTGATGTCGTTCGACCAGAGTTATTGAGCGATGAAAAAGAGATAGCTCTGTTTCTTAACCGCCGTGGTGACCGGCTTACCCGACAAGGCTTCTGGCAGATTGTTCAAGGCTATGCTGACAAGGTCGAGCTAAGCGGCAAGGTCACACCTCGCAGTTTGCGTCACAGCTTCGCGGCGCATAAACTGAAGAGCGGTGCCGACTTACAGTCTGTTCAGGAGCTTCTGGGGCATGCCCATATTTCGACTACGCGGGCTTATACTCAGGTGGAGCTGCGTCCTTAACTCGACGATACAAATATGTAATGATGGATTTTTGGGAGTAATAATATGGGAAGAAAATCACGACGAAAAGCTAAACTCCGAGCAGCTGCCAGGCTGGCACAAAGAGTACCAGCCCAACCTGTCTATCAGGCTAAACCGATAGCTGAATCTAAAGCTGTAGCAGCTTCGGTTCAACCGGCTGTAATGCCGGCTCAGACAAACCGCTATCAATACGTAATGCCAGAGATGCGACGCATCGGAATCATTGCTGGTGCTTTGTTTGTAATACTTTTTGTATTAGCTTTTATACTTCATTGAAGCCTTAAGGTATAAGTGCGTGGGTTTAGAGGCAGCCCGAACCAGACTGATTGAAAGTCTGAGACACGAAATCCGCGATAGACGTGTGCTGTCAGCTATAGCGTGCGTGCCTCGAGAGCTTTTTGTATCACCCGATTATTATTATGCTGCTTATGAAGACATGCCCTTGAGCATTGGCTTCGGTCAGACTATTTCTCAACCTTTTATTGTAGCTTTGATGACACAGGCTTTAAGACTGAAAGGCAATGAAAAAGTTTTGGAATTAGGTACCGGAAGCGGCTATCAGACGGCAATATTAGCTGAACTGGCGAAGCGGATAGTCAGCATAGAACGCATTGCTAAACTGGCAGAGTCGGCGAAGCAGGTCCTAGATAAATTGGGTTGTACTAATGTTGAGATTCATACGGCCGTCGAGACACTGGGCTGGCCAGGCGGCGCGCCATATGACGCCATAATAGTGACTGCCGGTGCACCACATATCCCTGAGATTTTGCTTGAACAGTTAACGTTAGGAGGGCGGATGGTTATTCCCGTCGGGTCAAGGTGGGAACAGGACTTGCTAAAAGTCACCAAGAGAAAAAGGAAGCATCTAGTCAAAAATCTGGGTGGCTGCCGCTTTGTACCACTTATCGGACCGGGTGCCTGGGAAGAATAGGTGGCTCGTAGCGCCTGCTCCAGGCACGATTGGAGCAGATGCTCAAATTTACCGGATTCCACTGTCATTGTGAGTCCTTCGGCCAGTGTCATTCTGAGCGTAGCGAAGAATCTGCGGTATTTTTCGGTGTTGATTTTATCCCGGGTGTAGATTCTTCAGTCGCTTCGCTCCCTCAGAATGACATTAATGAAGGGCTCTCTCAGAATGGCATGAGGTATATATATAGCCTCAAATACCTGCTCTGGGTATAAAGATGGGTCCCACACCGGATTTTGCTACCAGTGAGCCTACGGGGCAGACGTTGATGCAAGCCAGGCAGGAGGTACAACCGGCTTCTGCCAGCGGTATGCCTGAGAAAGTACTGACGACGGTTTCGATGCCTCTGAAGGCGAATTCCAGTATGCCTGAACCTTGCTGCTGACAAACCCAAACGCATTTGCCGCATAAGATGCATTTGTTCGGGTCATAGCTGAACAGAGTGTGGCTGGAATCTACAGGCAGATTTCGAGGCATGCGTCTAAGCCTCTTAGGCTTCAGCTTTAACCCAAGGTGAGCGGCAGTTTTCTGCAGTCCGCAGTTTTTATTTTTAGCACAATTGACGCAATCAAGATTATGATGGCTGAGAAGAAGCTCGAAAGCAGTATTTCTCAGTCTTTTAACCTTGGGAGTATTTAGATGCACTACCATGCCATCGCTGACCGGCTCAGTGCAGGCGGTAAAGGGGGCGCTTCTGCCTTCTATTTCCACAAAGCAGAGACGGCAGGAAGCAAACGGCGTGATGGCTTCTCTTATGGCACATAAATTAGGTATATAAAGTCCATTATCCAGGGCTACCCAGAGTATATTGGTTCCTTCCCTGGCCTTGACCTCAATGCCATCGATGGATAATGTTAACAGGTCGTTTCTCCTCTTATTTGGACTTTATGAAATCTCTCTCCAAAAAGTCGGCTAATCCTTTGATGTCATTCAACGAAAACTGCCTGGTCTTGGTCTCCAGCGGCTCGTCAGTGGCTATAGCGATGAGGTTGCTGATGCGGCTAAGAGGTAGGCCAACTGCCTTACGGTGAACCTCCACTTTAGGTGCCTGGCTTCGCTTGAAACCTTCGGCAAGGATGATATCATAATCCTCACCGAAGAGACGAGCTATTTCCTTCAAGTCAGGCTCTTCCGAAACCGGTTTGATTAGCACAACCTGGTCTGGCGAAACGATGGCTGTAGCGTCGCTTCCGGCTTGAATGTGACGCCAGCTATCTTTACTCGGTTTATCGAAACTTAGCCTATGGACGGAATGCTTGATAGTAGCTACGCGATATCCTCTTGATTTTAGCGCCGAAATCAGCATTTCGATAAGCGTGGTTTTACCCGATTTCGATTCACCTATGATTGATATTATTGGAGGCATGATTCAATGGCGTGGGAGCTGAAGCCGAGGTCTGGTTTCAGCATTTTCTGTAGGCCTTTTTCCACGGCTCCTTTCTGATAGCTATGTAGTCGAGGACGGCGGCTTTGACCGCATTGGCGGCTAAGAGGGCGCAGTGGTGATTGCCCTCAGGTAAGCCACCCAGGGCTTCCAGTATGTCATTTTGACTGGTAGCTAACGCCTGTGCCACGTCTTCACCTTTAATTAACTCCGACGCTACACTACCACAGGCAACTGTGGTGCTGCAGCCATTTGTCCAGAAAGCGGTATCCGTTATTTTCCCGTCTTTTGCCTTGAACCTTATCTCCATAGTCTCCCCGCAAGCGCTGGTAGTGGAACCGAAACCATCGGGATTTGGTATTTTGCCCGCGTTCCGGGGATTCATGGCGTGGTCAATTACCGTTTCGGAATAGATTTTTCTCATGGTTTCCATTATCTCTTTTTCCAGTTCATCGAATTCGTCGGCCATATCAATTCTCCTCAACAGAGATTATTGGCAATTCTACCTGTCACTCTAAACGCCCCCCTCGTGTCATTCTGAGGGAGCGAAGCGACCGAAGAATCTCCAGAGACCCTTCGCTGTCGCTCAGTGTGACAATTAACTTGTTAATTATACTAATATTGTTTTGCCTTAGTGGGCAATGCTTTGATAAAGTTCCGGCTGAGTTTATCAAATATCTTCGAGCTATAGCGCTCGATTTTGCCCTGGTCGCAGAGCTTAGCCAATTCAGGGTCAATAGGTATCTGGGCTAAGAGAGGCGCACCTGCTGCCTCGGACATTTCCTGGCCCCGGCTCTTGCCGAACAGTTCCAGCTTTTTTCTGCTGCCAGGTGGGGTGAAGTAGCTCATGTTTTCCACAACTCCCAATATGGGGATATTCATCTGCTTCGCCATTCTGACCGCCTTCTTTACCACCATGGCTGCCAGCTCCTGAGGGCTGAATACTATAACTATCCCTGATACCGGAGTGGTTTGTAATACAGTCAGAGGAGCATCGGCAGTGCCCGGCGGCAGGTCGACTATGAGATAATCGAGCTTGCCCCACAGCACATCTTCCCAGAATTGTTGAATGACTCTACTGATAATGGGTCCACGCCAGATTACTGCATCATCCTCGTGTTCTAGAAGCAGATTGATGGACATAACACTGATGCCTAGTTTTGATAAAACGGGCATAATACCGGATTCGCTGCTGCGCGGTCGAATTCCACCAAGGCCAAATATCTTGGGTATGCTGGGGCCGGTGATATCAGCATCGAGTATACCGACCTCTTTCCCCTGACGGGCGAGGGCAATGCTGAGAAGGGCTGCTACCAGGGATTTGCCGACACCGCCTTTGCCGCTCATGACAGCGACCACGTAGCCAACGTCGTTAACTTCTTTCGGTGTAGCCGGAACGAAGTTTACATTTGCCTGGCTGACACCGGCCAATTGCCTGACGGTGTCACTGACTTTGGACTTTAGCCAGTCTTCTGCATTTGAATCCAGGGCTGCAGAGGCGAGGGTGATGTCAACTTTCTGGTCAGAGACAACGATTTGACGTACTAAATTTAATTTCAACAAGCTGCGCATAGCACCGGGAACCAGGACTTCTTCCAGGCTTTCTTTTACCTGCTGCTCGGTTATCATGAATTTTGCTCCTTGTGTATATGTTTCATTTGGCTTAGCTTTACCAGATTATTAAGTTTACTAATTTTAGTCGTTAGATTCAAAGGCTGGTGATTTTTTCGACCGGACTATATAAAAAGAGTAGGGGCACCCCTTTATTGGTGACCCCTAATAAGGTTTGCTTTTGGTGATTTATGGATAGTATATTGGGTAGTTCTATCTTTTTATCTCTTTTACGAGTTCACCATCTGCCGAGATAACTTCAATTCGGAACGGCATTTGACCCAAAGCATGGGTTGAGCAGGAAAGACAAGGATCATAACAGCGGATGGCAACCTCGACTCGATTAAGGATTCCTTCAGTGATTTTATTATTCTTAATATATTCTTTAGCCACTGTGTACACAGCCTTGTTCATAGCTGCATTATTATTGCCGGTGGCTACGATGAGGTTTACCTTGATTATTTTACCGCTATCATCTACCCAGTAGTGGTGGAATAAAGTTCCCCGTGGGGCTTCAAGAGCGCCAACGCCCTGCTCATTGAATTTATTGGACGTAACTATGAGGTCGGTTGAGCATATATCGCGGTCCTCTAAAAGCTGTTGAGTCCTTTCCAGTGAATAAAGTAATTCTATCAGTCGGGCATAGTGGTAATATAGCGAGCCTTCTACAGGGCCACCATTGCCAATTTTCTTGAAATTCTTAAGTTCAGCATTGGCTCGATGTGTTGATATTCCCTGGCAGACGTTAAGTCGGCCGAGCGGTCCGGTCCGGTAAGTCCCGGCTGGATAGCCGAGTTTCTTGTAAAACGGGAACTTAAGGTAAGACCAATCCTCCACATGCTCATTGATGATATCGAGATAGTTGGAAGGTTCGAACTGGTCTTCAAGTACTTTGCCCTTTGAGTCAATCAGTCTCAATTTGCCATCGTAGAACTCTAGATTGTTGTTTTTATCCACCAGTCCAAGATAACCAGTGGGGAAACTAGCACAGGTACAAACAAAGTCGTTGTGTTGGTCGTAGTACTGTTTAATTATATTAAGTGCAATTTCGGCATCAGCAATAGCCCAATCTAGCTGATTCAGAAAATGATCACGGTCAGTGGTTGACAACGGCGTGTTCATGCCACCGGGCACAGCGCCGTTGGGGTGAACTTTTTTGCCGCCGAGACTCTGGATGATCGTTTGTCCGAAGCTGCGAAGCATTACACCTTTAGTAGCCAGCTCCGGGTTCACGCCAATTAAACCGATTACGTTTCTTGTTGCCGGGTCGGAATCCAGACCCAATAGCAAATCAGGGCTAGCTAAATGAAAGAAGTGGAGAGCATGGGACTGGATATATTGCCCCATATGCATTAACTCACGAAGTAATTTAGCCGGACGGGTTAGCTCAACTCCTAAAATCGCATCGCCGGCTTTAGCTGCAGCAAGATGGTGACTTACCGGGCAGATTCCACAGATTCTCGGTGTAATAGACGGCATCTCCCAGAGCACCCTGCCCTCGCAGAACTTTTCGAAGCCTCGGAACTGCGTAACATTGAACTTGGCATCGATGGCATTGCCCGCCTCGTCCAGTTGGATAGTTACCTTGCCATGTCCTTCAATCCGGCTAACCGGGTTTATCTCAATTGTTCTTTTAGCATTTGCCTTTTTGACTTCAGAAACCATTGCAACACCTCTCAGATTTAATCAAAGCGCATCATGTCGCTGGGCAAAACTGGTATCCTGCCTGCCAGTAGTTCACTTAAGCCATATAGGATAGCTTTAGCTTCCGGTGGGCAGCCAGGAACGTAGCAGTCCACTTTCACTATATTATTTATCGGCTTTACCTGGTCCAGAAGTGCCGGCACACCCGGCGGGCGGGGTATTTTACCCTCGTAAGTGCTCTCAGTCTCGATATAGGCACGCCTGAGCACATCTTCCTTGTCAAGGGTACTGCGCATAGCACACACACCGCCAAAGCAGGCACAATCACCCCAGGCCATAAGAATCTTGCAGTGGGCCCTTAGTTCCTTAAGCACCTCCTCCTCTTCGGTATTACCCACTGAGCCCTCTACGATGCCGACGTCTACTTCTGGGAACTCCTTTATATCGGTTATAGGAGTCCTGGTGAATTCAACCACGTTGGCTAAATCAATTATCGCTGCATCGATGTCTAAAAATGACATATGACATCCGGCACAGCCTTCCAGCCAGACCGAAGCTACCTTTACTTTTGCCATATTATTTACTCCTTATTAATTACTTAAAGCGTTTAGCGATTTCGTTGATTGTTTCCCAATCTGCCCTTACCCCATCTGGCGGCTTGATTAAGCGCGATACGGATATGGGCATACCATCCAGAGTGCTGTAATTGGCACTTATTTCAGTCCAGGTCGGTGACGGCAAAACGACATTGGCTTTTTGAGCCAGCGGTGATAGATAGCTGGCTTGGACAACCAAGAAATCTATTCCTTTAAGAAGCCCCGGCAATTCGCTTGCCTCAACTTGGTCATCGGCCAAAAGAAGATACAATGCCTTTATTCCGTTTCGAGCTAAGTTATTTATGACAGACTCAGAACCGTTGGCTATGCCAATATCCCAGGCCCCCCGGCTATTCCCTTTAGACTTTAGAGATATGATAGCCGGCTTGCCACCGTTCTGGGTTCCGGAGATGGCCGCCAGGTTGAGGAGTGCAGTTATAAGCCCCGAATTTCGATGTTGCAAAATGCCTTCGCCGTAGATGACAATAGTACGCCGGGACTTGCTGAAAGTCCCAGCGGCTTCCAGGAGCTCATTATAATTGATTCCAGCTGCCACAGTATCCTGCTTAACATTGACATTATTAAGTGAAGCAGCAATTTTCTTTACCTGGGCGGAATTTTTAACCAAACCATTGCCTACGATAGCCTTAGCCAGACTATTCAGAGCTAGAGTCTCCTTACCCTTTTTCGGCTTCAACCATTGTGCCGTATAATCCGGCAAGACATTTTGTGTTGGGTCAAGAACAATGAGCTTTGCCTTATTCTGTCGTACTGCCCTGACGATATAAGACCCGGCTACAGGATGGCTTTTAAACGGGTTAGCACCGGCCAGGAGCACGCAGTCAGCCTTAAAAATCTCTTCCAGCGGTACTTCAGTGTTTAAATCTGGCGCATCCTGGAAATTACTGATACCTTTAACAACCGCCCTGTAATCGTCTCCGTCAAGACTGTCGATAAACTTACTACCTAGAGTTCCTGTAATTAATTCCTTGAATGCTTTCAGTGCCTGGCTGCTGGCTTGCCCTGAAGCCACTCCAGCTATGCTGCCGCTGCCATTCTGCGCTTCCAACTGACTAAGTTTCTTAGCTACTATATCTACAGCTTCACTCAAGGAGCAAGGCTCCAGCTTGCCTCGGGCATTTCGAACCAGTGGTGTCTTTACTCTAGCTTGCCGCTGACTTAAGGGACCAAAGCGCCCCTTGTGACAGAGTAAACCATCGTGTTGGGAAGGGTCAGGGCTGTCTATTCTTATCAACATATTATTCTTGACAAAGGCTTTAATCTCGCAGCCGATGCCACATGTGGGGCAAATAGTAGTAATCTCCTGCGATTCTGGCCGTTTGCCCTTGTAGGCGCTTTTCTTGGAGAAAATTGCTCCTGTAGGGCAAGCTTGAAAACAAGCGCCGCACGATATGCATGAGGATTTTCCAAGAGGTTGATTAAGGTCAGCGACTACCACATCTTTCCAGCCGCGGTACCCGAAATCGAGTGTATGAACGCCTACAATTTGATCGCAAGTTCTTATACATCGGCCGCAGAGGATACATCGATTGTGGTCAATTACCAGGTATTCGTGCGCTGAATCAACCAGCAAGGCAGGCCATGAATACGGGTAGCGCGTACTATCCATTTGATACCGATAACCTAGCTGCTGCAATTCGCAGTCGCCGGTGGCTACGCACTGAGCACAGAGATGGTTACGTTCGGTGAACATTAGTTCCAGAACCAGCCGACGATATTTCTCCAGTTTTTCATTTTGGGTCTGTATCACTAAACCTTCTCGTGCTGGGTAAGTACACGCTGGAACAGGTCGTCTTTCTCTCTCGATCTCGACGACGCACATGCGGCAAGCGCCGACATCGGTCAGTCCTTTTAAATGGCAGAGAGTTGGCACATTGATATTGTTAGCCTCACAGACCTCGAGGACAGTATCGCCCTCTTTCCCCTTGACCTGCTTACCATCGATTGTTAGAGTAATCTCTTTCATGCTTATTCTCCTACCTCAAGATCACATCTGAGACAGCGGCTGCCTTCGCTTTTAGCTTCCTTTGGACCATAGGGTAAGACTAACTCTTTAAAAGAACCTTTTCTTTGAGAACTGCTTACCTCTGTAATTGCTACCTTGGGCCTTTCTTTGAGTTCCTCCTCGGTAGGCGGTGTGGGAGGGATGGCAATTGGCTGGTAGCCGTTGCGTTCTACCAACGGAGAGAGCTTCTCTCCGCGGAGATATCTTCTAATAGAGGAAGCTGCCCTCTGTCCGGCGGCAATGGCTTCGATTACTGTTGCTGCGCCCGTAACTGCGTCTCCTCCTGCGAAAACGCCTTCACGATTGGTGGCAAGGGTTCTTGGGTCGGCCACTATTGTGCCGCCCTTTGCCACACCGATACTGTCTCCACCCAAAAAGGAAGTATCCGGTCTTTGGCCTGTGGCTTCAATAACCGTGTCGAAATTCATTGTATATTCAGACCCGTTGATTGGGTTGGGCGTCCTTCTCCCGCTGGTATCAAACTCCTTCAGTTCCATGCGGATGCATTCCAGCCCGTTTATTACGCCATTATTGCCCAGAATCTTGGTAGGGGCTGTAAGGCAATGGATTTGAATACCTTCCTCGTCAGCCGCCACTATCTCGTCCCGCAGTGCTGGCATATCCCTCTTCTCTCTGCGATAGAGAATATGAACCTCTTTGGCACCTTCTCTTAGAGCTACACGGGCTGCATCAATGGCAGAGTTGCCGCCACCAATAACAGCTACTTTCTGCCCCACTTTAATTTTCTTTCCTAGATTTATCTCTCTCAAGAAGTGGATAGCATCGAAGACTCCTGTCAGGTCTTCGCCTGGAATCTTCATTTTATCTCCCTTGTGGGCACCCGTAGCAATGAATGCAGCTTGGTATTTATTGTCTTTTAACAGAGATTCGATGTTGTCTACCTTTGTATTCAATTTTATATCCACACCGAGCTTCTGGATAATACTAATCTCTTTTTTAAGCAGGTCTTTTGGTAGCCGGTACTCAGGAATACCAACGGCCAACATGCCACCGGCTACAGGTAGTGCTTCAAATATTGTAACCTGGTATCCTTCGTGAGCTAGGTCCCAAGCGGCTGATAAGCCTGCTGGCCCTGCGCCGATGATAGCTATCTTTTCCTTTTTTCGCTCTTTAATATCTGGTTTATATTCAAACCCATGCTCAAAAGCGTAATCGGCAGCAAACCTGTGGAGGTGTCTGATTGCTATTGGTTCCTCTACCTGCTGTCGACGACACTTACTTTCGCAGGGGTGAGGGCATACTCGCCCTACGCTTAAGGGTAAGGGCAGCCGCTGCATAATGACGCGGCAAGCCTGTTCGAAATTATTCTCCTTGATAAAAGCAATGTAACCAGGCGTATCGAGTCCCACAGGGCAGGTACCCTGACACGGAGCCCTGAATAGAGCCTGGCAGACTACAGCCGGGCACTTCTTGTCTATTATGTGCGCTTCATATTCATCTCTGAAATGGCGCAATGTGGTCAGAACCGGATTGGGAGCTGTTTGTCCCAGGCCGCAGATGGATGCGGAGCACACCATGTCAGCCAGCTCCGAAAGTATATTCAGGTCTTCCATTGTTCCTTTACCTTCGGTTATCTTGGTCAGGAAAGCAAGCATCTTTGGTATTCCTGCCCGGCATGGAGTGCATTTACCACATGACTCGTCCCTGGTGAACTGCAGGAAGAATTTAGCCACATCGACCATGCAACTATCCTCATCCATGACTACAAGCCCACCTGAACCCATAATTGCACCCAGGGCGGTTACAGCTTCATAGTCGACGGGGGTGTTCAGATGTTCGATGGGAATGACTCCACCCGAAGGCCCACCTATCTGTACTGCCTTGAACTGTTTTCCCTTCGGCATGCCACCACCGATATCAAATACGATCTTCCCCAGACTGGTGCCCAATGGAACCTCAACCAGCCCGGTATTATTAACTTTTCCTACCAAACATAGTGTCTTTGTACCTTTACTGCTTGCAGTGCCGACACTTCCAAACCAATCGGCCCCTTTCCAGATTATCTGTGGAACGTTTGACCAGGTTTCCACATTATTTAACGTAGTCGGTTTATCAAAAAGTCCTTTGTTAGCCGGGAACGGCGGTCGCTGGCGTGGATTACCGCGTTTACCTTCGATTGAGGTTAAAAGGGCAGTTTCCTCGCCGCAGACGAAAGCTCCGGCGCCGGGGAATATATCCAGGTCGAATTCAAAGCCGCTACCGAGAATGTTCTTCCCCAGCAGGCCGTATTCTCGAGCCTTGGTTATAGCATGATTTAATGTTTCGATGGCCAGGGGGTATTCGGCACGGACATAGGCGTAGCCCTGGCGCACATTGCCTATGGCATAAGCTCCTATTGCCATTCCTTCGATTATTGAGTGCGGATTTCCTTCAAGTACGGCTCGGTTCATGTAAGCACCGGGGTCGCCCTCATCACCGTTACAGACAACGTATTTTTCATCACCAGTCGCGCTGCGAACGAATGTCCATTTCGTGCCTGTGGGGAAGCCTGCTCCTCCACGGCCTCTCAGGCCAGCCTTCCCGATTTCTGAGATGACTTCATCCGGCTTCATTTGGGCAAGAGCCTTAGCTAACCCCTGGTAGCCGTCCCGGGCAATGTACTCATCTATATTCATCGGGTCGAGGTCTTGGTTATGCATTACCCGTATCTCCTGTAGCTTGAGCAGCGGGTCAGTAGTGTCCAGCTTCCATTCATCGACCACCTTATTACGAATAAGATGTTTCTCGATAATTTTGGAGACTTTGTCCTCGGTGACGTCGTAATAAATAGTTTTTCCGGTTGCGGGATGCACGACGGTAACTACCGGCTCTCGGTCGCACAAACCGATGCATGCTGCCTTAAGCACGGAGACATCCGATAATTTGTGGCTTTTCACTCCCTGTTGAAAAGCTTGAAGGACCTTGTTTGCTCCTGAGGATATACCGCACGTGCCAAGATGAACCTTAACTTGGATCTTCTTCTCTTGTTTGGCTAGCCTCTCTTGTATTTTATCTCTAAGCTGTGTCAGTTCTTTTACAGATGCAAGTGGTTTCATCTCATTCTCCTATTTATACGAAGTCAGGACGTCTTTTATCTGGCTTGGTTTTACCTTTCGATAAACATTTTCCTTTATTGCCATAACCGGAGATAGACCGCAGCAGCCCAGGCATCTTACTGTTTCAAGCGAGAATTTTCCGTCGGAAGTAATTCCACCTGACTCAAGGCTGTAATCCTTCTTCAATGTCTTTAGAAGCCTTTCGGCCCCTTTGACATAGCAACTTGTGCCCAGGCAGACCTGAAGGACATATTTACCCTTCGGCACCATCGAGAAAAAGGAATAGAAGCTGGTTATGCCGTATATTTCACTCAGTGGAATCCCCATCTCCTTGGAGACAGTTCTTAAAACTTCGGGTGGTAGATAGCCGACCAGCCCCTGCACTTGCTGCAGCACTCGAATTGGAGCCCCAGCCCTGCCATCAGTGGCTTCGACTATCTTTCTGATTTGCTGGAGTGTTTTGCTAGTGAGCTGTTTGCCGGTTTTTGACTTGGTTGTCGTAGGTTTCTTTGCTTGCTTCAAGGCCACCTCCTAAATTGTAACTATTTCGGAGTATCTAGTACGATATTTTAACAGTTTGCCCGCTTGGCCGGCATCGGACTTTGGCCTGGTTCTGATAGGGACTTTAGCCACGTTGTGAAATGATAATCGGTTGATTGGTGGAGAAAAATTTGCGTGGCCATAGACAAAACCGCTGAATTATAGCATATAGCAATATGAGCATCAAAAGGATTACACTCGTTGATTGTATCAGTTCTATATTGATATACAGCTTATTCATAAAAAAGGCTTAGCTGCTTGATTGCAATTACTTGTTTCTTTAGTCAATTATAGGTATAATTGCTTGGTTTTTTCGTGAAGAGAGCCACAATTCAAAACAAAGGTGACATTGCAGCTATGACCTGGAACACCATCCGTAGTATTCTACTAACTATTCTTTGATGCATTGTTTTAAAGTGGTCCGAACTTACTAAGGAGGTTTTACATGTGGAAAACTGAAGCCACCGGGGTAACGCATGTGGAGACAGCGGTAAGACAGTGTCTGCCACCGTGCCAAATCAAATGCCCAATAAATGAGGATATTCAGCGGACAAATGTGCTTATTTCTCTTCTCCCGGAAGACCCGGATTTGGCGAAAAATGGTGTCATCCAGATTAGTGAATATCTCTATGGAAAGAACCCTTTCTTCAACATTTGTGGTTACATTTGCGGTATTTGTGAGCTGGAGTGTAATTATGGCAAGAAGGGTGGAGCCATAAAGAGAAGGCTGTTAAAAAGATTCCTGTCGGATATCTATACGGAACATTTAATAGAGCAAGAGGAATTAGAGATACTCAAAAACAAGGAAAATGTGGCTGTCGTAGGAGGCGGGCCGGGCGGGCTAATGTGTGCCTACGATTTAAGCAAGAGAGGATACCGGGTAACGATAGTTGAAGCCTCTGACCGGCTTGGCGGCGCCTTATGGCTGGTACCAGACTACCGCCTGCCGAAGGATATTCTCCAGACTACAGTCGAGAACCTGATTAGGATTGCCGGTATAGATGTCAGGTATAAAAGCCGTCTTGGGGAAGGGAGACTGACGCTGGAAAGACTGAAGAATGAGGGCTATAAGGCAGTTTTTCTGGCAACTGGATTGCCATATCCTAGAGTGTTAACCTTTGAAGGACAATTTGTGGAGGGGCAGGACCTGTCGGGTGTGATGTATGGCCACACTTATCTTTACGAAGTCAGCCACAACAATATCGCCTCAAATTATTTCAAGGGTAAAAAAGTTATAGTGACTGGAGGTGGAAACGTGGCTTTTGACGTGGCCAGGTCAGCCAGGAGGCAAGGCGGAGATGTGACCGTCGTAGCACTTGAACGAGAGGACAAGGACCATAGAGACGGTGTGCCTGCTGATGAAGAGGAAATCCGGGGAGCCTGGGAAGAGGGTGTAAGAATAGTCTATAGCCGCGGGGTGAGAAAGATTATGGGGCAGAATGGGAAGTTCAAGGGAATCGAATGCCCAACATGTGTTAGTGTGTTTGATGAACAGGGTTTCAATCCGAAGTTCGAGTGTACTGATTGCATTGATTTGGCAGGGGACGTGCTTATAATCACTGTGGGACAGGCTCCGGACAGGCCGTTACTCCAGAAGGAAAATCTTTTGAATGAACGGGGCAGGCTTGATGTGGACCATTTAACACTGCAAAGTGCAAGTAAGCCCTGGCTATTCATTGGCGGTGATGTAAGAAGGGTAGGCTTTATGATAGAAGCTATGGCCGAAGGGCTTGTGGCTGCCGAATCGATTGACAGGTGTTTAAGGGGCGTGGATATGAAGGAGGGCCGCAGAAGGGACTACGAGGGATACACGATACCGGT
>JBAVQV010000006.1:0-20930 GCA_049694415.1 Dehalococcoidia bacterium | reverse complement strand
AATGGGTTCACATTGAGATAAAACCGGCTCATGCAGCCGAAGCGGGGAATCATGCCGACATTATAGACGGTATCGCTGAAGACTCTGTACAGGATCGGTGTGCGCGTTCGTTTTGTGCTTAGATGATGACGCATGGCCAGAGACTCCAGGGCGTGCATGATATATGTCGGTACGATGCCTCTAGGGCAACGCACTGTGCACATGTAACAAGATAAGCAGAGCCACATTGAGTTGCTGGATAAAACTTCTTCTCTCATGCCGGCTCGTGCCATAGCGATTAGCTCGCGTGGAGTGTAATCCATTTTGTTAGCATTAGGACAAGATGCTGAACAAGTGCCGCATTGGATGCAAAGGTTTATTTTTTCACCGCCGGGCATGGAAGAGATTTCTTGAATGAAGTCGTTGCTGCCATGTATCTTTATTTCCATCGCGCACCTACCTTCGGCTAATTATACTTCTTTTGAAATTTTAAACAAAATGATTAGATGGTCTATTTTTGCTTACTTCCTCGACTTGGAATACGGCATTATCTATAATAGGGGCACAAGGTATGGAATAGGGAGATAAAGTGAAAGTGGGTCTACTTTATTTTCTATTGCAGCATGCTGCCTTTCCTACCCCCGAAGTTAGTTTATCACAGCCACCAGCCGATTTACGTCCGTAATAATGCTTGTTTTTATCTGTGCGGAAGACTTGTCGAACGAATATGCAACGGGCAATTATGCCTATGGTGAGTCGAACGTCTTTTACTGGTTTTGAGCGCTGGTCTGCTATAATGAGCCTGGATAGAGGAGACAGTATTTGGAAACCATAAGGATATTGATTGCGGACGACCATGCATTCGTACGCGAGGGAACACGCCGAATTCTAGAACAAGAGCCTGATTTGGAAGTTGTAGCGGAGGCCGGCGATGGTGAGGAAGCAGTGAAGCTTGCCTGTGACTTAAAGCCAGATGTGGCGCTTGTTGATGTTGCCATGCCACGAATAGACGGCATTGAAGCGACCAGGCGAATCAAAGCTCTGTGCCCTGCTGTAGCGGTACTGGTATTAAGTGCGTATGACGACGACCAATTTATCTTCGGCTTGCTGGAGGCAGGTGCTGCTGGCTACCTGTTAAAGAGTGTTCGTGGTCAAGAGATAGTTGATGCTATTCGAGCAGTGCATGCCGGAGAATCGGTGCTTCATCCTTCGGTTGCCCGCAAGGTTTTAAACCGGTTCGCCGGCGTTTCCGGCAAGCCGCGCGAAAGGAAGTCCCTGGACCTGCTCACCGAGCGGGAGATGGACGTATTGAAGCTAGTAACCAAAGGTTTGAGTAATAAAGATATTGCCGAGGGGCTTTGCTTGAGTGTACGCACTGTGCAGGGACACCTGGCGAATATCTTTAATAAACTTAGAGTTAGTTCACGAACTGAGGCTGTAGTACATGCCTTGAAAGAAGGTTGGGTCACTCTCGACGATGTGTCCTGAGAATTTTGCCCTCCGGATCGCTTGGATATAGCATTGTGCGGCGATTCATATTTGACTGGCTAAAGAGGATTATACTCAGGCCCGGCTTTTGGCTTGTCGTAGCGCTACTGGTACTTATCACAATTCCACACTACCAAGAATTTGTCACGCTCCCTTCTTTTATTGGTCTAAATAGGCACACTCTGGAAAGGATTGCCTATTTAGTGCCTATAATCTTATCTGGCTTTGTTTTTGGGTGGAGGGGAGCTGTGGCTACTTCGGTTGTTGCCCTGGCGTGCATGCTACCTCAAGCCATTTTTATTTCACAATCGCCTAAAAACGCGCTTTTTGAAACAGGTGCCGTTTTCATTGTAGGTAATATGGTGGCTCTCGGCTTGGGGTCATTGAGGCGAGAGCGTGAACATCGTATCCGGCTGGCAGCTCTAAACTACATCTCAAACGTGGTCTCGCAGTCCCTGGAGCTAAAACAGATTCTTAATAGCAGTATTGATAGCATCATTGAAATAATGAATGTTGATGCTGTTCTCATCTTTCTTCTGAATCAAGAACTTGGCGAACTTGTTCTCCATGACCACAAAGGAGTTTCAGACTCGTTTGTCCGCAGTGTTGACAGCCTAAAACTTGGGGAAGGTTTAAACGGCATGGTCGCTCAGACTGGGGTGCCGGCGTTTATAAAGGATGCCTCAAGAGACGGTAGATTGACAAAAACGGCGGTGAAAGAGGAGGGCATACGGTCTCAGGTTATCGTACCATTGAAGTCTAAGGGTAAGGTCATGGGCACAATTGGTGTAGCTATGCATCGGCACCGTCAATTTAATCAAGATGAAGTTGAATTGCTGGCTGCCGTGGGAAACCAGATCGGCGTTGCCATAGAGAATGCAAGCCTTTATGAGGAGGAGCGGAAAGTCGCAGAGCAACTGCGGGTATCTGAAGAAAGATATCGAGCGCTATTTCAGAATGCCCATGATGCTATATGGGTTCATGATATGGATGGAAATATTGTTTCCGCTAATGTTGCTACTGCCAGACTTACAGGATATGAAGTGGAAGAGTTGTGCCGCATGAATGTTAAATCTTTTCTATCTGAGGGGAGCTTACATCTGGCAAAGGAAATCCGTAGCCAGCTTCTGGATAAAAGAGCCGCATCTCAGCCTTATGAGCAAAAGTTAATTACAAAAGAAGGGGTTGAGGCGATTTTGAAATTAACCACAGACGTGGTCGAAGTTAATGGGGAAGCTATCGGCTTTCAACATATTGCTAGAGATGTTACGGAAGAGAAGCGGATGCAGGAAAGCTTACGCTTTTACTTAGGCCAAATCACTATGGCTCAGGAAGAGGAAAGAAAACGTATTGCTCGAGAGCTTCACGATGAGACTATTCAGTCTTTAGTTGTCCTGGCTCGCCAACTGGATGATATTGCTTCCGGCGGCAAGGGATTGTCCGAATACAAGAAAATACTCTTAGATATCTTGAGGGAGCGAATTAACAACATAATGGCAGATGTGAGGCGGTTAAGCCAGGACCTGCGGCCTCCGGCGTTAGACCGCCTGGGCTTGTTGCCAGCCTTAGAATGGTTAGCCTCCGATATCGGCAAGCGCTCAGGGATGAATATTGAGGTCACAGTGAAAGGTGTTAGCCGTCGGTTTTCACCTGAGGTAGAGCTTGTTCTTTTTCGTGTCGCTCAGGAAGCCTTGAGGAATACCTTGAGGCATTCTCAGGCAACAAGTGCTGGGATTGCCGTGGAATTCGGTGAAAAGTTAATTAGAATAACTGTCAAGGACAATGGCCAGGGATTTTACCTACCGGAAACAACCGGCGATTTGGTAAAGCGAGGCAGGTTGGGCCTGGCAGGAATGCAAGAGCGCATTAAGCTGGTGGGTGGCAGCCTAAAAATAAGCTCCAAGCCCGGCAAGGGCACCATAGTAACTATTGAGGCGCCGGCGTGACAGGAACTGACAAGGATGGCTGTCGTGTTGGATGAGCCTTACCCCAAGCTATTTAGGCGTGGATGGGCGGATAAGAAGGACCGGTTGTAGGGATTGTTCTACAATTCTGTTGGCCACACCGCCGTAGACCCAGCGGCTGACCGCACTGCGTCCGTGGGTGGCCATAGTTATCAAATCGACGTTCTCCTTTTGGGCAGCCTGTATGATTGTTTCTGCTACTCTACCAAGTTCACCGGGGATAACTTGTGACTCCACTTTCATGCCCTGTTTTTCAAGCTTTGCTTTCATTTTTTTCAGATATTCTGTAGCCTGCTGTTTTGCTTCCGCCCATAGTGTATCCCGGTGTTTTTCCCACGCTGGGTTAATGGGATGGTCTCCATAAGAAGGCACTAAGGGAGGCTCGCACACCAAAGTTAGGACAATCTCTGCCCCGGTCCCTTTTGTCAGTTGCTCGATAGAGGGGATGGGGCTCTCGGAGAAGGGTGAGCCGTCCAGAGGAAGTAAAAGTTTTTTCATTTCTACTTGGGAGACCTTAGGTGCCTTCGATTTTACCAGCAATACCTGAACGCCGGTGCCGTAGAGGACCTTTCGAGCTACGCTCCCCAGTACCCAGCGCTTGATTCCGGAGTATCCGTGAGTGGAAATGATTATAAGGTCAATATTGCTCTTGTCGGCAAAGCCAACAATTTCATCGGCCACGTTACCATAAGCGTTGGCTGCAGACGCTTCTATACCCTGTGATTGCAGTTCCTTTACCTTTAGCTCCAGGTAAGCTTTCATCGGTCGGTCCAACTGCTCAACGGAAGCGATGCTGACAGTGAAGAGTATTACCTCACTGCCCTTGGTTTTGGCAATGGTCTGAGCATAGGGGATAGCTCGTTCTGCCAGTTCTGAGCCATCCAGGGGGACGAGCAGCCTTTTAAATGACATGATTCCTCCTTAGTCTCGGTATGTGTGCTAAATTATAACCTGATACAGGTTTCCATGACAATATTTTCCATAGATTTTGTTTGGTTAAATAAACGTGTGCTAAAATTCAGTCAGGGCTAGTCCGGACTACCCATAAGGTTGCCGCTAGCCCTATGAATGTTTCCCTTCCCATGTTACCCTGAGTGATAACGAAGGGTCTCTAGATTCTTCGCTCCGCTCAGAATGACAGATAGGAGTAAGGTGGTTTACACTAGCCATAGTGGTGTTCGGAAATGGACTTATCTCGTCTTCTTTCTTTAGTCGAAAAAGTCCCAACGTATGAGCGGCTTAAAGACGGGCTATCCGGGTCTCCGGAGAAGGCGATTAAGCTGGCAGCCGTCGATGCGATAAGGCCTTTCATCATAGCTGCCCTCCACCAGGGGTTAAACTTACCCATTTTAGTGGTAGTTGCTCAGCCGGAAAATGCGAAGAGGCTCTATGATGAGCTCCAAGCCTGGTGTCCCAGTTCAAAATTTTTACACTTTTTTCCAGAAACTAACTTTTTATTGGAGGGATACTCTGTGTCTGATGCCATTACTACTGCTGAAAGATTGAGAACTCTCGCAGCTCTTACTTTTTGCCGTACCCTGTCGGCAGACGAACGCCGTCCTCTAATTATTAGTTCTGCTTTAGCTACTATTGGTAGAACTGTGCCTCGAGATAAATTCCAGGTATCTTGTCATTCATTGAAGGTTGGTATGAACATCGACCCATTACAACTCGCGGCAAGATGGCAGGCTATGGGATATGAATTTAACAATATTATAGAAGTGCCGGGAACGGTGAGCCGCAGGGGAGGTATTGTCGATATTTTTTCTCCGGATAATGAGTTTCCTGCCAGAATAGAGTTCGTGGGTAACCAGATAGAAAGCATCAGGTTTTTTGACCCGAAGACACAGAGGTCATTAAAGTTGGCAACCTCAGTGAACATAGTTCCAGCTAAAGAAAGCCAGGAACGTATTACTGGAGATACTGTTGTCGATTACCTGACCGAAAACGCGCTTCTGATTACGGATGACCTTGATGAGCTCAAGCCTGTAGTGGATAAGCTGCATAGTGAGGCTGAAGAGTTTAATCGAACGAAGTCGGAGCTAGGCGGACCGGCATCGGATTTGCCCATTCTGTCCTGGCCAACATTTGAAACGAGGATAAATAAAATTAAGAAACGCCTGATGCTTTTTTCCTGGAACACTGATTACCAGGACAAAGCTGGTCTTCAATTTTTGCCTTTGGCACCAGTGCCAAACTATGGAGGGAGACTCGGAGTCTTCTCCGAAGGGCTCAAAGAGATGCTACGGGAAAACCGGCGCATCGTCGTAGTTAGCCAGCAAACAAACCGTCTGGCCGAATTGTTGCAAGAACAGGATATTATAGCCAGTTCAGTTTCACAGATAGAGCAGTTGCCGCCGTTGAAATCAATTACTCTGGTCCACGGTTCGCTGGCTGAAGGCTGGGCAATGAAGGACGTCCTCACAATGTTCACTGATAATGAGATTTTTGGCTTCGTCAAGCAACGACGCTTATCCAGTAGAAGACCGGTACGCTACCACTTATTTATTCCGGAATTGATACCCGGTGACTTCGTAGTCCACATCGAGCACGGTATTGCCAGGTTTGCCGGGCTGACGAAGATGGTCACCGAGAGTATTGAACGGGAGTACCTTGTTCTGGAATATGCTGCCGGTGACAGACTTTATGTACCTACTGACCAGGTTGATAGCGTCAGCCGTTATGTTGGCGCCAGTGACCAAACACCGACCTTAAGCCGATTGGGAACCCAGGCATGGGCACGCACCAAGCAGAAAATTAAAGAGTCCGTGGCTAACATCGCCCGTGAGCTTCTGGGTGTGTATGCTACGAGAGAGGTAATTCCCGGCTTTGCCTACTCCTCTGATACTCTGTGGCAGCAGGAATTGGAGTCATCTTTCCCGTACATGGAAACCTCTGACCAGTTGGAGGCAGTTCTGTCTGTAAAGGATGATATGGAGAAGCCAAAGCCAATGGACCGCCTGGTCTGCGGAGATGTAGGTTACGGAAAGACTGAGGTTGCTCTTAGAGCTGCCTTCAAAGCAGTTATGGATGGCAAGCAGGCGGCTTTGCTCGTTCCAACGACAGTGTTGGCACAGCAACACTTTGTCACTTTCCGAGAAAGGCTACAAGCTTTTCCTGTAAGAGTCGAAATGTTGAGCCGATTCCGTACCGAAAAAGAACAGGCCGACATAATTAATGGTCTGGCAGCCGGCACTGTGGATATCTGCATTGGTACTCACCGTTTACTGCAAAAAGACATAGTGTTTAAAGACCTGGGGCTTATAATTATAGATGAAGAGCAGCGTTTCGGAGTGGTACATAAGGAGCACTTTAAGAAGCTGAGAAGGGAGATAGATGTTCTAACCCTGAGTGCCACGCCCATTCCGCGTACTCTACATATGTCCCTGGCTGGAATAAGGGACATGAGCACAATTGAAACCCCTCCGGAAGAGCGTTTGCCGATTAAGACTTACGTTGGTGCCTATGATGAGAGGATAGTGCGTGAGGCAGTATTGCGTGAACTTGAACGAAATGGCCAGGTGTTTTTCGTTCATAACCGGGTTCACTCTATTTCTATGGTTGCCAATAGATTAAGTAGTTTGCTCCCCGAAGCTCGAATATCCATCGCACATGGCCGAATGCCTGAAGAGGAACTGGAAAAGGTGATGGCGGAGTTTGTCAATCACAAAACCGATATTCTGGTTACTACCACTATTATTGAATCTGGCCTGGATATACCCAATGTCAATACACTGATTGTTGACCGTGCGGACAGGTTAGGTTTGACGCAGCTTTATCAGCTGCGAGGTCGTGTCGGACGCGGCAGCAGCAATGCCTACGCTCATTTCTTTTTTAATAGAGGTAAGCAATTGACCCCTGAGGCTCGGAAGCGTCTAAAGACTATTTCTGAGGCGACCGAGCTCGGCGCTGGATTTGCCGTGGCTATGAAGGACTTGGAGATTCGGGGAGCCGGCAATCTGCTGGGTGTGGAACAAAGCGGTTATATTGCTGCAGTAGGCTTCGACCTTTACAGCCGGCTACTGAATGAGGCGGTCGAAGAGTTAAGACAAGGACGAACAATAGAGGAAGGAAAAAAGATATTAAATCCTTCAGTTCCAACTGTGGGTCTGCCATTGGCTGCCTTTATTCCAGAAGAATATATACCTGACTTAAGCACCAGGCTAAGTTTCTATCAGCGTTTGGCTGTGGCAAAGCGAGCCCAGGACATAGAAGATATAGCCCGGGAACTAAATGATAGATTTGGTCCGCCACCGGAACCGGTCACAAATCTTCTCTATGTGGTCGAAATCAAGCTGCTGGCAACTGAGGCGATGCTGGAATCTATCTCAACAGAAAATAGACAAATCGTTCTGCATTTCAACAGTAGCAGAGAGTTAGACAAATTTCTTTTAGCGCAGGATTTTAAATCCGGGATAAAGGTAGGCAGCGACCGGATTAAACTTGACATAAAGATGCTGGGCGATAATTGGCAAGAAGTACTCAGGGAAGTGCTTCGACATCTGCTATCAGCGACCACTCGCGTAGGATGAGTAGGTTAATAATTAACCTTCTATGCCGTAGTCGTGAAGGCAGTCAATGAGGTCTTGAACCGTAACAATTTTCTCGATATCTTCATCTGATATTTCCAGCTTGCGTTTTGGTGTGCTGAATTCCTGTTCTAATGCGGTGATGAGTTCTGCCAGGTCGGAGGCGTCGATATTTAGGTCGTCGACAAAAGATGCTGAAGGCAATATTGATTCCTCGTCGACGCCGAGTTGGTCGGCAATCATTTTCTTGAGCTTTTCCGAAATGTCCGTCATCCGTTTCCTCTAAGCATCTAGGCTGGCTCAGGTTTTTTGGTCTCTTCTTGTTGCTTTCCTCGCTGTATATAAGCGGTGACTACCGAACCCAAAACCCCGTTTACAAATTTTTGAGAAGTATCACTACCAAAACTCTTAGCCAGTTCAACAGCTTCATTAATAGCTGCTTTTACTGGAACTCTATTATCGAATAAAACCTCAAAAATGGCAAGGCGGAGAATATTCCTGTCTATAGGAGCTATCTGCTCGACAGGAAAAGCCGGGGCGAACCTTCGGATAACATTATCGATATTTTTTTTGTTCTTCAGAACTCCATTGACGAGGCTTCTGGCGAAATCGGCTGCTTCGTCGGGCAGAGCTTTCTCATGTAGCAAACGAGCCAGTATCTCATTCGGCTGATGAGCCGAACAATCCAGCTCATAAAGTGTCTGTAGCGCAATGGTTCTAGCTTTCCGTCTAACTCCAACCATTTTGACAACCATTATTAAGCGAATGAATATTTACTAATCGTACTCGGCGTAATCCAGCCTTTTTTGCTGTTTCCATGCATCGCTCAGCATGCTTTAGTGAAGTTGCTGGCGAGCCAGCCATGAGGAACTCGAGGTGGAAGGCGAGAAGAGCGCGAGATATATTCGTGTCTAAAGAGGCAATAAATTTGGAGACGCGGGAGACCTTTGCCTTTGAGCAGGTGCGCGGTGATTATCCTCTGCGCCATCTTGTTATTTCGCTAACTGTTTGAGCGCTGCTTATGTTGAAGGATTGTGCTCCGGGGCTAATCCGTTTGATTAACTTGGTCAGCATCTCACCAGGCCCCATCTCGAAGAAGGTGGTTACGCCTCGAGCAATCATGTTTTCAACAGATTGCTGCCAGTGAACAGGGTGCACAATCTGGCTAACCAGCTCCTCCTTTATGGCTTCCAAGTCGGTTAGGGGTTGGGCAGTAACATTGGCTACAACCGGGACAGTTGGTTTGTTAAAAGTAAACTCCGAGATGGCATTTCTGAGCCTTTCTATGGCCGGCTCCATCAATATGGAATTGAAAGGACCGTTTACCCTCAGCGGGATAATGCGGCGAGCACCCTTTATCTGTGCTAATCTCCGGGCTTTAGTCAGGCTTTCCTGTGTACCGCTGACAGTGACCTGGTCTGGAGCGTCAATATAGGCAATCTCGACACCGGTGGAAAAGCAGATGTTCTTGAAGACTTCTATATCCAAACCAGTCATGGAGACCATGCCGCCACCTGTTCTTTGCCCGGCTTCGTTCATTAATCTACCTCTCTCGCGAATCAATCGTGCGGCATCGGACAAGCTAAGTACACTGGCAGCTACCAGAGCTGCATAAGTACCCACGTCATGGCCGGCAACAAAGGTAGGCTCCGGTATGCCGTTGTTACTAACCTCCTGAGCTGCTCTCAGGCAGGCGACACTGGTAGCTAGAAGTGCCGGCTGGACATTGCCGGTTTGCTTAAGATCATCCTGAGGGCCTTCAAAGCATAAGCGAGACAGCGAGAAGCCCAGATTTTTATCAACTTCATCATAAACTTCCCGGGCTGAAGTGTAGTGGACGTAGAGGTCCAACCCCATGCCTACAGAATGGGATTCCTGTCCTGGGAAAACGTAAGCGACTTTAATTGCTTCTACCATGAATCCTCCTTCTCATTCAATCTCGCTAGAGGTCGATTATTTCCCTGATTTTCATGCTCCAACGGCTTTCCAACGTGGTTATATCTCTTGGGCCAACTACGGCTTGCCGGGTGTTTTCTTCGGGGTCTTAATCTCAACTACTTCCCTGCCTGCGTAGGTACCACAGGTTGGACAGGCATGGTGAGGTAACTTGGGAGTGTGACACTGAGGGCAATCTACCAATTTAGGTAGGCTCAGAGCCAGGTGACTGCGTCTTTTCCCTTGCCGCGATTTGGCATATTTTCTCTTTGGTAACGCCATTTAGCTTTTACTCTCCTTCCCCAAACGGATTAGTTTAGACCAGCGTTGGTCTTTGGTATGAGAGGGGCACTGACAGGGCTCTTGGTTGAGGTCATGCCCACATGTCGGGCGAATGCCAGCGCAATCCAAACGACAAAGTGGCTTGGCAGGCATGGCAAGCCATGCATATTGGCGTATCGCCTCGCTTAGATCCAGCGTATGGCCCTCGTCAATAGTAAGTTTATCATACTGAGCTGTTGAAGATAAACCTTCGGATGTGGTTATCGCGGGAAGAGCCTCCTCTTCAAAGTCATAGTTTACCTCACAATCAGTCGGTTTTAGGCACCGACTGCAAATTCCTTTTACTGAGGCTGTCATTTTGGCTCTGACTATGATGCCACGATTGGTACAAATTAAGACCACATCCCCCTTGACGAAATTTATGTCGTCTGTACCCGCGTGCTCTTCTATATGGTAACTACGGCTTGAACCTATCGGTTCCTTCAGTAATTGGGCAACCTTGATGCGCATTTTCTCTATGGACATCGTGAGGTTAATTATAAGTTGAGATATATTTTGAAGTCAAGCTAACGCAATTGTCAGCAGATAATCTCTTTTGCCGATTGAATGACGGTGAAATATGTTTGGCTGTTGGAGTATAATGGCTACTCGTGGGGTAAACTCAACAGTGGCAAATAAGGCTTTGACGAAGGCAGAACTTAAAACTGAGATAAGCAGGAGAGTAGACGAGCAACGCCAAACGCTTATTGAGTTAAGTCTTAATATACATGACAACCCGGAACTGGGTTTCACAGAGGAAAAGGCGTTAGGCTGGCTGACCAGTTACCTGGCTGAAAATGGTTTTCAGATAGAAAAAGGGATTGGAGGTTTGCCTACGGCTTTCAAAGCAGCCTACGGTAGCAGTAAACCTGCAATTGCCTTGCTTGCTGAATATGATGCTTTACCTGAAATCGGACATGCCTGCGGGCACAATATAATAGCTGCCTCAGCAGTAGGAGCTGCCGTGGCCAGTAAATTAATTGTGGACAATTTTGGTGGGACAGTTACTGTTTTTGGGACACCTGCGGAGGAGCTTTTTGGTGGCAAGGTGTCTATGTTGCAGGCTGGAGCTTTTAATGGGGTTGACGTAGCTATGATAGTACACCCTGGGGTGCGGGATACAGCGACGAACGAAGCCCTGGCTTGCATTGGATTAGACGTTCAATTTTTTGGCAGGGCAGTCCATGCCGCTGCCTATCCTGAGCAGGGGATAAATGCGCTCGAGGCTATGATTTTGGCATTTAACGCTGTAAATTCACTACGTCAGCATATTAAAGACAGAGCACGAATTCATGGTATAATCACTCATGGTGGCGAGGCGGCTAATGTGGTGCCGGCGTACTCCGCAGCTAGCTTCTTTGTTCGCGCTCAAGATAATATCTATCTTGATGAGTTAAAGCAAAAGGTCCTAAAATGCTTCGAAGGGGCTGCGCTGGCTACCGGAGCCCGATTGGAATACAAATGGGCTGACATAGTCTACGCCCCAATGAAGAACAACTTAGTCTTAGCACAGCTATTTGCTCAGAATCTGGAATCTCTAGGCCGCAAGATAGCGCCATTTGAACCCTATTTTGATTTCGGTAGCACAGATGTGGGTAATGTCAGCCAGGCAATACCTGCTATTCATCCTTCCGTTGCCATTGTTTCTCCGAATGTGATGTTGCATTCGTCAGATTTTGTCCTGGCTGCTGCCTCGGAGTCAGGACATAAGGGACTTTTAGATGCGGCTAAAGCTCTGGCTATGACGATTGCTGATCTTCTAAGCGAGCCTCGTGTTTTGGCCAGGGTTAACGATGAATTCTCCGGCTAGTCATCGCAGCGCCTGTATGTTCAGGCTCTGTTTTGTAGCCGACGGTTGTTAACTGCTATAAAAAAATTTAATTTTGTGGTTGCAACACTAGTGGTGCTGCTAGGCAAAATTCACGCAAAATTATAAAATAGGGTTACACTTTGAATTTTGGTGCTTGCAAAGTATTGAACCAGTCGTAAAATAGAGATGGGGGTTAGAGAATGAAGGTTATTTTTTTGAAAGATTTGCCTAAGGGAAAAAGGGGGGAGATAAAAGAGGTAGCTGACGGTTATGCCAGAAACTTTCTTTTTCCCAAAGGCCTGGCTTTACCAGCTACACCATCGGCTACGAAAGCGGTTAAATTACTATCTGAGGAGAAGGCAGAACACCAGGCTCGCCAGCTTGAGGAGCAAAGTAAAATGGCTCAGGAACTGGAAGGGAAAGAGCTGCATTTTAAGGCTAAGGCAGGTGCCAAGGGTCGCCTACACGGTGCTATTACTACTGCCAATATAGCTAAGGAACTCTCCCAGCTTACAGGTTTTGAGATTGAAAAGAAAAAAGTTGAGCTGGAGGAACCTTTGCGTCATCCCGGTAGCTATGAAGTAGCGGTTAATTTGGGCACAGGTTCCCAGGTTAAAATTAAAGTAATCATTGAGGAAGAAACCGCTCCAAATGATTAGCGATAGTTTACCCCCGCATGATGTTGAAGCTGAAAAAGCAGTGATTGGCTCTCTGCTTATTGATGGTGAGGGCATATTCAAGGTTGCTGCCTTTATCAGGCCAGAGGACTTCTTTACGCCGGAAAATCAGTGGGCTTATGATGCTTGTTTTAGCCTTTATCAGCGTAATGAGGGTATAAATCAGATAACGGTAGCCCATGAACTAGCTCAGAAAAACAGGTTAGAAGAGGTTGGTGGGGCTGCTTATTTGAGTCATCTGGTCTCTATGGTGCCAACATCTCTTCACATTGAGTATTATGGGCAAATCGTGTCCAGATTGGCTGTGATGCGGCGGCTCATCAGCGCCGGCAGCCAGATTACAGCTCTTGGCTATGAGGCTGACACTGAAGTTGATATTTCGCTTACTAGGGCAGAAGACATTCTGTTTAAGGTAAGGCAGCGACAAAGCCATCAGGATTTTGTGCCTATCCGCCAGATTCTCGGTCAATATTTTGAAGAAACCGGGACCCAGCCCGGTGGAGAAGAGATTCCGCATATTCTTACCAGCTTCGTTGCTGTAGATGACATATTGGGTGGGTTACAACGTTCTGACCTGATTGTTCTGGGTGCCAGGCCAAGTGCCGGCAAGACTAGCTTGGCCCTCAACATTGCCAGGAACGCGGCTGTAAACCAGAAAGCCTGTGTGGCTCTATTTAGCCTGGAGATGTCTCGAGAAGCGGTTGTCCAGCGTCTTCTAGCTAGTGAAGCCAATGTGGACTCCAAAAGCGTTCGCTTAGGTACATATACAGAAAGACAAGAGAGAAGGATTATGGAGGCTAGCGGAATACTTTCCGAAGCGCCCGTCTATATTGATGACTCACCTCAACTGCGAGTGATGGAGATGCGAGGTAAGGCACAGCGACTTCATCGCGAGCGTACTGTTGACTTAGTTATTGTGGATTATCTACAACTTATACAGGGAACGGCTAGGAGCGAAAGTCGAGTGCAGGAACTGAGCGATATAACGCGCTCGTTGAAGGCGCTGGCTCGTGAGATAGACGCACCGGTGTTAGCTATTTCCCAACTTAGCCGGGCTGTGGAATGGCGATCGTCACATAAACCACAGCTCTCAGACCTCAGAGATAGCGGCAGCATCGAACAAGATGCTGATGTGGTTCTTTTTATTTCTCGTGATGAGATGTATTTCACTGAGGATGAATGGAAAAAAGACCATGATATTGAGATGGAGCCCTATCCTAAGGGCATTGCTGATATCATTATAGCCAAGCACCGTAATGGGCCTACGGGTGAAGTCCATTTACGCTTCGAGGCGAGAACAGCCAGGTTCGAAGACGTATTACAAACTGAGTTAGGTGCAGCTTAAGGATTACTTGGGACGAAGAAGCATGGCTGAGAAAGTATTTCCTGGCTTTCCTGCAAGAGCTGAGGTTACTCCGATACCTAACCTGTTCTTCAGTGCTGTAATGCCGAAGGTAGATGGTATTGTTGAGCTTAAGACAATATTGCATGTCTTCTGGCTGCTCAGTCGACGTCGCGGTTATCCTCAGTTTGTAACCTATGGTGAACTTCTTTCTGACCCCATACTTATGGGCGGCATAGAGGGAGGAGCAGAGCCCAAAGACGAGGTACTTCTTCAGGCGCTGGGCCAAGCCGTGCAGCATGGCGCTATGCTGCACCTGAGTATTGACCGAGATGGGCAGCCTGAAGATGCCTATTTTATTAACAGTGAAGCTGCGAGGGAGGCTATTAGTAGAATTCAGCAAGGCAAGCTTCCGCAGGTAGTTCTGATGCCTAAGAAGGATGAGGTGATGGCAACCACGCCACATCCGGACATTTTCAGCCTTTATGAACAAAATATCGGCATGCTCACACCCATGATTGCCGAGCAACTTCAGGAGGCTGAAAAACTTTATCCGGCAGAGTGGATTGAGAGTGCTTTCAAGGAGGCTGTTGGTTTAAATAAGCGTAATTGGAAATATATAGCGCGTATTTTGGAACGATGGGCTATAGAAGGTAAAGATGATGGAAAGCTTGGGAGAGATTTTAAAAAAGAGGACGACCGCGAAAAATACATCAGAGGCAAGTACGGACACATGGTCAAGCGGTGAGCCGGAACAAGAAAACTCACCTGGCTCAGCTTGCCCGATATGTAAAGGAGCTGGTTTTGTACATCCTCTATCAGCTTCGGGACATCCTGATTTCAGTCGGGTCGTGCCATGCCGATGCAGCCATCGAGAGTTGAAAAAGGAGAAGCTGGCTCAGCTTCAGCGGTATAGTAATCTTGGGGCTTTGTCTCGGCTGACCTTCGATAACCTCTTGCCGGCTGGTAGACACGACGAAGCCATATTACAACAAAATTTCACACGTGCTTATGAAGCCGCCCGAGCTTTTACTAACGAGCCAAAGGGATGGTTAATCTTAGTCAGCCCAAGCGGTTGCGGAAAAACACATCTAGCCTGCGCCATCGCCAATTACCGGCTGAGCCTGGGTCAGCCAGCTTTTTACATAGGTGCTGCTGACCTCTTGGACCACTTGCGGAGTGCTTTTAGTCCCAGCAGTGACATTGCTCATGATGAAATGTTCGAGCGCGTGAAAAATGCACCGCTTTTAATCTTGGATGATTTGACTATGGCAGCTACTACTCCTTGGGCTAAAGGAAAGTTAGAGCAGTTGCTCAACCACCGTTTCAATGTCCGCTTACCCACAGTTATCACTACCGATGTGCCGATTGAAGAGTTTGACGAGAGTTTGCGAGGTCATCTAGCTGACTCTGAGCTATGCACTATATGTGTAATTCAAGGGAAGTCGACGCTGACTTTGGAACACCTCAGTAGCATAGAGTTAGAGGCATTAAGTAAAAAGGCCTTCAACAATTTCGATTACAAATCGCTAAATCTCTCACCTGAGGAGCGCCAGAGTCTGGAGCAAGCCCACCGCAATGCCGTCAATTTTGCTAAAGCTCCGGAAGGCTGGTTGGTTTTAATGGGTGTCAATGGTTGTGGCAAAACACACTTGGCGGCTGCCATTGCCAATCATCTGCGCCGAGAGGGTAAATCAGTCTTGTTCATCGTGGTTACTGACCTCCTCGATTATTTGCGCTCCACTTTTAACCCGGAGAGCAGAGTTTCCTATGATGAGCTCTTTGAGAAAATTAAGAAGGCTTCGGTGCTTATACTCGATGATTTTGGTGAGCAGGCAGCCACGCCGTGGGCTCAGGAAAAGCTCTATCAGCTAATAAATTATCGCTATAATGCCAGGTTAGCCACAGTGATTACTACCTGTCTTTCCTTAGATGAGATTGAGAGACGCATCAGTTCTCGTATGGTTGACCCCAGCCTCAGTCTTGTCTTGAATATCAATGCTCCCGATTATCGAGGTGATACAAAAGCCCCACGAGCTCGTGAAACCAAGTCTCAGCAACGATACTCACGGCGAGGTCGCTAGTCTTCACGTATTTGTAGGCCATAGATTTTCTTGCTAAAATAACCCAAATTACCCAGTGAAGAATCGTGGTAAATTCACCGGTCTTAGTACTTAATCAAAATTATGAGCCACTTAACATATGCAGAGTGCGCCGAGCTATAATTTTGCTGTTTCGTGGCAAGGCTGAGGTTTTGGAGAATGGGCGGGGAAATCTTCATTCTATTGATGGTGTTTTCGATATCCCCTCGGTGATTAGACTGGGTTATTTCATCAAGCGCCCGCGGCAGCAGCGGAAGTTGACCAAGCTTGAGGTTTTCAATCGTGATCAGTATGTTTGCCAGTACTGTGGCCGGGAAGGCAAGGAACTAACTCTAGACCATGTTACACCGCGGCGGCGCGGTGGCGAACATAGCTGGGAAAATGTGGTAAGTGCCTGCATACCTTGTAACCGCCGCAAGGCCGGCCGAACACCAGTCGAGGCTGGGATGCCCCTCCTTCGCCAACCGAGACAACCACATAGTGACGGATTCTACGTGCCTTTCCAGTACCTCCGTGTTCGTACTGAGTGGCAGAAGTACGTGCCTCAGTGAACTTGGGTCTTTGTTTGCTGGCTATCACCTTCCGGTTTTGTTTGCCAGCTTATTTGGCCAAGAGGTAATTCTACGGTACTTCCTGTTTCTAATTCTACCGTTACTGTTTCTTTTATCGGATTACAGATAACAACTTTGGCATTGCCCAAGGCTGTAGATACTTCTTGTTGCAATGCGGGCATTTTTTCTTTCATCGTCCGGTATTGCTCATATTCATAGCCCAGACAGCAGAGGAGTCGACCGCAGATGCCAGACGTTTTCATTGGGTTGAGTGTTATGTCCTGCTCCTTTGCCATCTTGATAGAAACCGGCGCAAACTCGCTGAGGAAGGTGGTACAGCATAGCGGGCAGCCACATTTACCTAAGCCGCCGACTAACTTTGCCTCGTCTCTGGCTCCAACCTGCCTTAGTTCGACGCGTGTCTTGAGACTGCGGCTCAACTCCCGAACAAGTTCGCGGAAATCGACCCTTTTTTCAGCACTGAAGAAGATGGTGAGATGGCTTCCATCTAAATTGTACTGAGCCCATACCGGTTTCATGGGGAGGTTGAGTTTGTCTATTAGCTCTCGACATTTGGCTATGGCGTTCTTTGCCCGCTCTTGTTGCCGGTTAGCTCTTTCTATATCTTCGGCCAGTGCTTTACGGATAACCGGTTTTAACGGCTCGGTTATTTCACTGTGAATGACTTGTTTTGGGGAAATGACCACTTTGCCGAGTTCATGGCCACGGCTGGTCTCAACCACCACGTCATCATCTATTTCCAGGGGGATATCTGCGGCTTCAAAGTAGTAGACTTTGCCAGCCGACTGTAAACGAACTCCAATTATTCCTGACATTATTAATTTATGGGCATGGGTGACGTTACCTGACCCGGTGCTCTCTCCTTTCTAGGTATATTAAGCATAAGTATTTCAAACACTAAGCGTAAGTTAGCATTTATGGCGATTTGATTTAGCGATTTTTGCAGACTATCGATGAAATCCCTGACCTCCGACAAACTTAGCACCTCATCCCATTTCTCAAGTACAGATATATAATCGATATTGGTGACGGCTTGTTTGCATCCGCATTTGGTCAACATCACGTCACGCCACCAGGATAGCCAGAGTTTTATTATCTCTTCGGCGGATTTACGGTCATTGGCAAGCTTAGCTGCATAATTGAAGCGCTCTTCCCAGCCAGCGGTTAGCAGGGAAAACATCTCGGTTAGTCTTTGATTCCGCTGCGCTAGATAACTGTCGTCAATTGAAACGCTTAATACCCAGCCAAAGCAGCCGTGAGACAATCGGGCCAAGAGTCCGGCCTTATCACAGTAAATTCCGTATGATTCTATCAGCATCTTCTCGATTTTATCACTTGACAGTGGTTTTAGTTCCACACGTTGGCAGCGCGATACAACCGTGGGCAGCAGTCGCGGCTCTTCCGTGGTCAGAAGAAGTATAATTACCTGAGGCGGTGGCTCTTCTATTGTCTTGAGCAAGCAATTTGCCGCCTCGGTAGATAGGTATTCAGCGCCGTCAATGATAAATACTTTATATTTACCCTCAAATGGCGGTAAGTTGGCATTGTGTTGAAGCTCTCTGATGTCATCGATACTGATCTCAACACGTGCTTTTGTGTCTCCGGATTCTTTGGCTGAGTTCAAGCTTATGATTCGAATATCAGCATGCTTACCGTCAGTGATTCTCTTGCAGGATTGACATTGACCGCACGGCGGCTCGCTTCCCTGGCAGTTCACAGTTCGGGCTAAATCAAGAGCCAATGTCATCTTACCTATATGGGGCGCTCCCACAAAAAGGTAAGCATGAGCCAGACTACCGGTTTGGAGGCTATGTTTAAGTAAAGCTAAAGCTTCAGGTTGACCAATGGTTTGCCACATATTTTCTAAATTACATCCAATCTCATTAAGTCTTTATAGCTTTCGCGCTTCCGGATGAGGCGAGCCTTGCCGTCTTTGACCATGGCAATGGCCGGCCTGGGGACCATATTATAGTTGCTCGACATGGGGATGGAATAGGCACCGCTTACCGGTATAGCGATGATGTCTCCTGCTGATACGAAAGCCAGGCTCACGTCTCTGGCTAAAATATCGCCTGACTCACAATATTTTCCAGCGATAGTAACTTTTGTTGACTCATTATCGCCAACTTTGTTGGCTACTAGAACTTCATATCTCGCTTCGTAAAGGGTCGGGCGGATATTATCTCCCATGCCACCGTCCACGCAGACGTATCTCCGCACACCGGGTATCTCTTTTATCGAACCAACTGTATACAATGCCACGCCGGCCTGAGCCACAATGGCTCTCCCTGGTTCAATAATTAGCTTTGGGCGCGTTAATCCGAGCTCGTTGACTAGACTAGTCATTCTGGCAGTTATGGCTTCAGCATAATCAGCTACGCTAGGTGTTTGTTGGTCTACAGTATATCGGACAGCAAAGCCGCCACCGGTGCTAAATTCATCGAGACGAAAATCATGCTTGGCTTTCATCTCCCTGGCAAAATTAAGGATAAGGCTTGCGGCTGTCTGATAGGGAGAGGTGTCCGGTATCGGTGAGCCCAGATGAAAATGGAGGCCAACGAGATTAAGGTTAGACGACGATATGGTTTTGGTCACGGCTTTTTCTGCCTGTCCACTTGCCAGTGGAAAGCCGAATTTGCTATCCAGTATGCCTGTGGTAGTATGGCGATGGGTATGGGGGTCGACTCCCGGTGTAAGACGGAGCAAAATATTCTGTATAACTCCCGTCTCGTGAGCCAATGCATTAAGTAGCTCCAGCTCATCGAAGTTATCGACTACAATGCGCCCGATTCCCCAATCCAGCGCTAGCTTCAGCTCATCCGCAGTCTTATTGTTGCCGTTGAAATGCACCTTTTCCCTGGGGAAGTCCACTGATTGAGCCAGACTCAGCTCTCCGCCGGAGACGACATCGAGTCCCAGGCCTTCCTCTTTTAGGATTCTAGCTAAAGCCCAGTTCAGGAAAGCTTTTGACGCATATAATATGAGGGTGTCTGAATAACCCTTGGTGAACTCGGTCTTGAACTCCCGGCACTTGGAGCGGAGAGTATCCTCGTCAAAAACATAGAGTGGAGTGCCGAATTTATTAGCCAGCTCAACACAGTCACAGCCACCAATGTGAAGGTGGCTATGATTGTCAACATTGGTCGTCAATGGAAACAAGGAAAGCTTAGGTAAATCGCCTTGGCGCATTTAAACAACATCCATTTATCTGCAGACATAATACATGATAATTATACTATTCTCATAGCGAATCTGCCATCCTGACTTATGGTTTAGAGCGGTTTTTTCTAGGGATTACTTACCCCCAGGTGACCCACTATTCAGCGCATTATTCATTCTGGGCCGATGAATAGGGTCCAACCAGTCAAAGATGTCTTAGGATGCTGACTCCGTGGTATCGGTAAAAGACTGCGAGTTACCCGTCCGTTCAATGTAGCATTGCCATCTAGCGTTTACCCATTCTTGCAATTGGGCTATCTGCTCTTCGGTAATGTCTTTGAACCTACCTTGAAGGGCCAGGTATTCTGTTACCGGTTTTAACCTGCCTTGTCGGGCGAGGGATGCACTGGCCGAAGTGAGGCTAAAAGTGCCGCCTTGAATCTCATAGAGCACAACCAGACCTGTTTCTACTGCCAGCTGGCCGATTTTGACGGTGTCGCTGTAGGGAAATTGCCATCCGGGAGCGCAGGGAGTAAACACATGAATGAACCTGGTGCCTTTTATCTCCCTGGCTTTTCTGACTTTTTCATATAGGTCTAGGGGATAGGAGGCATTGGTAGTGGCTATATACGGCAAGCAGTGCGCTTCCATTATGGCAGCTATGTCCTTCGGATTCTGGCGCTTGCCCAGGATGGGTGTAGTACCTGTGATAGCACCCAGGGGTGTGGAGCCAGAGCGTTGATTGCCGGTATTCATATAGCCTTCGTTGTCATAACAGATGTAGATGAAATCCTCCTGCCTTTCCGCAGCTCCGCTCAACGACTGTATTCCTATATCATGTGTGCCGCCATCGCCGGCCATAGCCAATACAGTCAATCCCTTTCTGCCTGTAGCCCTCAATCCAGCAACCAGTCCGGTTGCTGATGCGCCGGTGGAGGCGAATGGCGTATTTACGCAGGGGACATTAACCGATGTGATTGGATACATGCCGTGCAGTACGGTGAGGCAGCTGGCTGGCACCGTGACAATGACCTGTCCATCTAATGCCTTCA
>JBAVQV010000005.1:0-11041 GCA_049694415.1 Dehalococcoidia bacterium | reverse complement strand
ATACTGGACATAGTCGCTGGCAGCTTGGACGTAATACTGGCTATTGCACTTATTTTTGTGGGTGTGCTCATGCGATTTGTGCCGGATATGCCCCCATATTTAGTTCCGATTTTCACCGCGCTGTCTTTACCATTTGCCATAGTCGGAATACTGGCTATCGTAGGCGGCATCTACGCACTGCAGAGGAAAATATGGGGCTTAGCTTTGGCCGGCTCCATCGCTGCATTCTTTAGTCCCTCTTGGGTTCTGGGTATAGCAGCTATCGTTTTTACAGCATTATCGAAGAACGAGTTCGAATAGCTGCTTAGACAACCGGCTATTTATGCCAGAGCCGCATATGGCGTCTCTGCACTTCCGTTACCATTCCCGGGGCAAAGTTTTTATCATAAAAATCCAGGTCCAAATGATGGACCTGTAGCCAGACCGGCAGCAATTTGGTGTCGGTTGTCGCCGGAAATCTGCCGTAGGTTTCATAGACATAAGTACAAATAGACTTGACCTGGTCTATAGACGTCTTTGATGGAATGTTGAAGTCCGATTGAATCGTCTTCCAATCTTTGAATGATTTGACTCCTTTATATTCCGCAGTATGGGAACCCCCGCGACCGAATTTCTTGTCAACGAAGGCGTCCACAGCCTCATTCATATCTTTGTAATAAGGAGGGCAATAGGCTTCAAAAACTTTATCCAGACCGACTGGATTAGGCTTGCCGTCTTTCCCTATCTGCGCTCGGAAACCGAGCCCTTTGCTCATGGGCGTGATGCCCAACATTATCTGTCCGGTGTAACCACCGAACATCACCGAGCCGAGCCCCATGGCTTCGGCGACAAGATGTATATTCTCCAGTATCAGATATGCCGGAGCCAGGTCGCTCAGCGTCAGGCTATTTTCAAATGACGCCAGGGGAACCTGCGGACCCTTCAGTTTGCCGGCATCAATCCACTGCTGTAGTCCTGCTGACTGTCCTTTCATGTCATCGAACATTTTGTAACCATAGCCTTCAACTTCGAAGATAGCGAGTAAAAAATTAATATACTCCTCCGACTGGTCGATAATGGGAATAAAAACGGTGGTACCCGGCTGGTTAGTATTCCAGTGCATGACGCCTAATAAGGCTCTGGGCACAAACTCCACCCTCTCATCCAGGACCTTAATGCAATCCTCCTGATAGTAGGTCATTATCCTTTCCTGGTCGGCTTCAGTGTCTATTTCCACGGGTTTAGTCGCCTTTTTCGGGTCATAGACGAAGGTGCCGTCGTCGTTGGTGAAGAACAACTTCGCATTATGGACGTTACTGGGATAGGGAGTAGCTCTACCCAGCCAGGTGCCGAAGGCGCTGCCGCCGATTTTGGTTGGCAGGTCGCCGGTAATGCTTCCGGTTATTCCGGCTCCCGACCAGCAAAGTATAGCTGTCTCGATGTCATTGAGCGCAACGGCCGGCTGCTTAGAAGCATACTGCATGGCGCCCTCGGGTAAAGTGCAACCAAGAGGAAATCTTCGTGACCTGCGGCGGGCTATGGCTTCCAGAATAGGATATTTAAAAACCTGCTTTACTTCATCTCTATCAGCTATGCCCATGTCTATATTTTCTCCTTTCAAATGCGCCTTTCCCTGTCAAATTACATTAAATCAGTTTCTGCGTCAAGCAGACCAAAATTTAATTTGTCTCAAAGAACGATGCCCTGATATAATACCGCCTCGTACAAGATTACATAACCATTCCACCACAAAGGAAACAACGAGGAGTCGACATGTGGATCAGAGAGCCGGGAAAAGTCACCGAAAGGTTAGATTTTTTAGGCGCAAGTGAAAATTGCCTGTACTTGCTCAGAGGCAATGACATGATGATTATAGGCGGTGGAATGAGCTGGATAGTACCATCTCTGGAAATACAGTTCTCGAAAATGGATTTCGATCCCAAAAAGCTTAAGTACCTGGTGGTTTCCCACTCCCACTTCGACCACTGCGGTGCTGTGCCTTATGTGAAAAAGAAATTTCCGCATATCCAGATACTTGCCTCGGCGTACGCTGAAAAGATTTTTGCCAAGGAGAAGGCGGTGAATTTCATCGCTGTTACCAATAAGTACGCGATTGATAGGCTGGGATTGCAAAGTGAATATGAGAAGTTGGATTTGAAATTCGACGGAATCCATGTTAACCGCATCATCACGGAAAAAGATATTGTTGACCTTGGCGACGGTATAGAAGTGCACTTCCTGGAAGTGCCAGGGCACACCCAGTGTTCCATTGCCGCGTATGTCCCTAAGTTGAAAGCTCTGTTTCCAGCGGATGCGGCACCACCACCAACGGACGATGAAAATACAGTATTCTTCCCCGGACCGCAGTATAACTTCGGCCTGTATAAACAATCAATGGCAAGACTGGCTAGCCTCGAAGTTGAAATACTTGCCTCCGAGCATTACGGCGTTGTCACCGGCGTCCAGGCTGGGCAATTATTACAAGACGGGCTAAGACAAACGGAAAGATTCCGGAACAGCATTATCGAGATGTACCAACAGACAAGAGATTTCGACGAGACAATTCAAAAAGCTGCTGCTGAAATACTGGCGAGGAACGAATTCGATTTTATGGGCATGAGCAGGGAACTGCAGCTAATGGTTTTAAGCACTGCAATACGCAGGATACTGGAATACGCCGGGCTCATAGACAAACCGGCGCCATAACCGGCTTTCCGTCATTGATGAGATTCTTCGGTCGTAGCCCAAGACAGACAGACCTGAAGGACCGTCCCTACAACCCCCCACCGAGATTGCCACGGCATTATATGCCTCGCAATGACACAAAGGAACGGATTGCTCCGTACCGAGGATTGCTCCACAGTCACGCTAGGATGACTTGGATTTTTCCATGAGAGAAGCAGCACCCTGTCTTATATCCTGGCGGGTACTAACTGCCGTGATTGTCTCGTAACTTAAGCCTACATCCAGCGGATAAGACACAGCCACATTAATGGCTCGCTTGGCGCCCTGGATTAAGGGTGGAGCAATGGCGGCTATTTCCTGCGCTAGCTTCTTCGCTTCCTCTACGAGTTTATCCAGTGGATAAACATGCTCGACCAGCCCTATCCTCAAAGCCTCAGCAGCATCTATGCGCCGGCCGGTAAATATAAGCTCCTTAGCTTTGCCGGCGCCAACGAGCTTGGTCAAGCGCTGGGTGCCGCCGAAGTCGGGAATGGTACCTAATTGCACTTCAGGTATGCTGAAAATAGCCGTTTCCGAGGCAAGCCTTATATCGCAAACCAGCGCTAACTCAAACGCTATGCCCAGGCAGTATCCGTTAATTGCAGCGATGACAGGAACCGGCAGCGCCTCCAGCGCCGTATAAATCTGTCCGCCCATCTGAAGCGTCTCAAATTCGGACCGGGCAGCACGCGTTAGCACGAGACCCTCACCTGCCGTGGTGGCCGCCTTGAGGTCCAGGCCAGCACTGAAAGCGCGGTCGCCAGCGCCGGTAACTATGACGGCTCGTACTTCAGTCTGAGAAAGTATACTCTCTGCAGCCGCTGCCAGCCCCTCCAGCACCTCCCCGTTAACCGCATTCCTAACTTCGGGTCGGTTAATGGTAACCATGGCCACTTTATCCTGTACTTCAAATAACACCGCCTTGCTCTTAGCCATATTGATGTCTCCTTTCAATATACTCGCCCTAAAAATCAAATTCGAAAAAATACACCTGTACTATGTGAATGGACGACGAAAACCTGGATGGATATGCCGACTAACGTATTATAACGGCTCTTGCTTCTTTTTCAGCGTGGAGATTAAACTGTCCAGAGGTATGGCAGTCAAGGTCAGGGTCTGAAGGCCGCCCCTGGCGCTTAGATGTATCGCCACTTTAGCTGCAATCTCGTCGCTGGGAGCCTCCACGATGTTCACGAAATCGTACTGCCCCAAAAGCCCGTACTGAGCCAGTATTTTAACCCCCATGTACTCTACCTCTTTGTTAAGCTCTTTAAGCAATTCGGGATACTCTTCCATTCTCTTTCTGCCTTCGCTGGTGAGAGTCGTCAGCATAAGATAAAACGCCATGGCTACCTCCTCCTAATCAAATTTTTTGTGTCCTAATTATATGCCCAGTTATGGTGAAATGCTAGTCCAACCACCACCTTGACACTGCGAAGTAGAAAGTTTACAATTTAACTTTGCCGATTACCTGTGTTAAGGCAAGTATTTCAATTAGTTATAGGAAGGGAGTGATGCCATGTGTCCGAAGTAAGACTTTCACAAGGAGAAAGTTTTGAGAGTCTGCTACGACGGTTCACCAAGAAGGTACAACAACAAGGGATAATCAGCGAAACGCGCCGTCGTGGATTCTACGAGAAGCCCAGTATAAAACGGAAACGTAAGGAAGCACAAAAACGGCGAAAAAGCTCCAGGAGCAGCAGTTAGAAGATGTCTCTGGCTCAAAAAATTAGAACTGACCTCGAACAAGCGTTAAGAAAAAACGATAAATTACGGTGTTCGGTGCTGCGTATGGTTCTATCTAGTATAAGAAATGCCGAAATTGCTCAACAAAAAACATTAGACGACGACGGCATATTGATTGTCGTAGACAAAGAAGCCAAGATGCGCCGTGAGAGCATTGAGGCTTTCGAGAAGGGCAACCGCCCGGATTTAGTGGCTAAGGAGACAGCAGAGCTGGCAATTCTTCTGGAGTATCTACCCGAGCAGTTGACTCGGCAGGAGATTGTAGAGGCAGCACGTAAGGTAATCAGCGAACTCGGGGCAGCAAGCCCGAAGGACAAGGGTAAGGTTATGTCCCAGCTTATGCCTCAGCTCAGGGGGAAAGCTCAAGGGCAAGAAGTAAGCGAAGTTGTTACAGAACTTTTAAGCAATACATAGATATCACATCTTGCCCTTTTATTTTTTACAGGATAATACTCGGCGGCAGAGAATGCCGCCATCTTTGTTATTATGAGTAGCAGTATGAAATTCGGCATAATCATCTTTCCCGGCACCTGGAGCGACAGAGACTGTTATTATTCCCTGAACGATATATTGCAACAGAAAGTCCACTACATCTGGCACAAGGAGACGGAACTTTCCGAATATGACTGTGTCATCCTGCCCGGCGGCTTCTCCTATGGAGATTACCTGCGGCCGGGTGCTATCGCCAGGTTTTCTCCGGTAATGACATCGCTGGAACGCTTCGCTTCTCAGGGTAAGCTGGTCATCGGCATCTGCAATGGCTTCCAGATTCTGTGCGAATCCGGGCTCCTTCCGGGAGTATTGTTGCGCAATGTCCACCTGGAATATCGCTGTCAGTGGACGCATCTTAAAGTAGAAAATACGTCGACCACTTTCACCTCACAGTGTCAAAACGGCCAGGCGTTGAAAATACCTATATCACATTACGAGGGTAGATATTATGCTGACGCTGCCACACTAGCTGAACTAGAGGCTGATAAACGCGTCGTCTTCCGCTACTCGACTCCAACAGGTCAGGTAATCGAATCAGCGAACCCCAATGGCTCATTGCGCAACATCGCCGGCATTATCAACAGTCAGGGCAATGTATTAGGCATGATGCCGCATCCCGAACGCGCTTGTGAGCCACTACTGGGCAGCATTGATGGCAACATTATCTGGGAGTCAATAATTGCCAGTATCTAAAGAAGTACTCGATGAAATCGCACTGAGCGAGAAAGAGTATCAGCTCATAGTGGAACGGCTGGGCAGGGAGCCGACTGAGGTTGAGCTGGGAATGTTCGGTGCACTGTGGAGCGAGCATTGCGGCTACAAACATTCCAAGGCTCTGCTCAGACAACTGCCCTCCAAAAGCAAACGGGTACTGGTTAAACCAGGAGAGGAAAATGCTGGAGTGATAGACATCGGAGACGGGCTGGTAGTAATCATGAAGATGGAGTCTCACAACCATCCGTCGGCAATCGAACCATATCAGGGAGCGGCCACCGGTGTAGGCGGTATTGTTCGTGATATTTTTACTATGGGAGCTCGACCGATTGCCCTCATGAATTCGCTACGCTTCGGCCCCCTGACCGATTCTCATAACAGATATCTTTTCGGTGGCGTTGTCGGCGGCATTGCCGGCTACGGCAACTGCCTGGGCATCCCGGATATCGGCGGCGAGATTTTCTTTGCCGACTGCTATTCAGCTAATCCGCTGGTCAATGCCCTGTGCCTGGGTATTGCCGAAGCTAAACACCTGGTCAGGGCCAGGGCTTACGGTGAAGGTAATTTGTTGATGCTGGTCGGTGCCGATACTGGACGAGACGGACTTCACGGCGCCTCCGGTCTGGCTTCGAGGACATTTGAGGATGATCGCGAATTAAGGTCTACGGTACAGGTCGGCAATCCATTTTTGGAGAAACTACTTATCGAAGCCTGCCTTGAGCTGGCTAAAACCGATTGGATTGCCGGCATGCAGGATTTAGGCGCTGCCGGTCTAACCAGCTCGGCCGTGGAATCAGCCAGCAGAGGCGGCGCTGGCATTGAAATCGACGTCCTCAAGATACCGCGCCGTGAAAAAGGCATGACCCCTTACGAAGTAATGCTATCTGAATCACAGGAGAGGATGCTAGTGGTGGTGAAGAAAGGCTATGAAGACAAGGTGAAAGCTTTATTTGACCACTGGGAACTTCGCTCGGATATAATCGGCCATGTCACCGGCGATGGCTTAACCAGAATTAAAGAAGGTGTAAAGGTTGTAGCCGAGGTGCCTGTGAATGTGCTAAGTTCATCACCGGTGTACCGAAAGCGGGTTAAAAAGCCGGAATGGCTGAATAAGCTGCAGTCCTTTGATATCAACTCTATTCTTGATTTACCACGAAAAAAAGCAAAAACAGCTCTGCTCCGCCTCATGGCGGCGCCCAACATCGCCAGCAAGCGCTGCGTTTATCGCCAATACGACCACCAGGTAGGTAATAATACCGTGGTCTTTCCCGGCAGCGATGCGGCAGTGCTGCGGATTAAAGGCACAAAAAAGGCAATCTCGTTAACTACCGATGGCAACGGACGGTATTGTTATGTAAACCCATACCTCGGTGGTGTCATTGCGGTGGCTGAAGCTGCTAGAAACCTGGCCTGCAGCGGGGCTCAGCCCCTGGCTATTACCGACTGCCTTAACTTCGGCAACCCGGAGAGAGACGACGTTTATTATCAACTGAAGGAATGCATCGCTGGCATGGCTCGCGCTTGCCGGGAACTGAAAATCCCCGTTATCAGCGGCAACGTCAGCCTGTACAATGAGACCAGGGGCGAAGCCGTATATCCGACTCCAGTAGTCGGAATGGTCGGGCTCATCGAGGACGTAGACAAACGTTGCGCTTCCGGATTTAAGAATGAAGGTGACCTGGTGTTTTTGCTCGGCGACGGCAACACCGTTGACGGCAGTATCGGCAGCAGCGAATATCTCGAACTTATGCACGGAGTGATAAAAGGCAACCCTTACATTGATTTGGAGATGGAGAAACGACTGCAGCACTGCTGTCTCGAAGCAATCAGACGAGGGCTTATAAACTCAGCCCACGATTGCTCTGAAGGAGGATTGGCGGTTGCCCTGGCAGAGAGCTGCCTGGCTAACGGTCTTGGCTTCGTCAGTTACGAATGGGATATAGAAGGTAGACTGGACGCAGCCCTTTTCGGTGAGGCTCAATCGAGAATCGTAGTCTCAATAGCACCTAAATCATCCTGGAAATTGCAGAAACTCGCTGACCGTTATCAGATAGCCGCCACAAAGCTTGGGGTGGTAGGCGGCAAACGATTTACATTGAAAGGCTACATGGACCTATCTCTTAAAGAGATAGGGGAGGCATGGTGGGGTGGCCTTGAGAAATTGTTATAAATATGAACGGAGTAAAAACTTGGCTGAGGTCAGTCCTTTTTTAGGCGTGCGTTACAACCAAGAAATTATCAAAGACATGGCAGCAGTTATCTGTCCGCCATATGATGTCATCTCTCCAGAAGAGCAGAAAGCTTACTACGATAAAAGCGGATATAACCTCATTCGACTTGAGCATGGTATGGTGTTGCCCAACGATACTAAGACAAACAACAAGCATACACGAGCCTGCTCTACCTTCAATCAATGGCTCAAAGAGCGCGTACTGCTGATTGACCATGTTCCCTCATTCTACATCCACGAACATTGCTTTACCTATCAAAATATCAGAAAAAGGCGTCTCGGCTTAACAGCCTGTATCAGACTCGAGCCCTGGGAGAAAAAGACCATATTTCCCCATGAGAATACCGTACCCGGGATTAAAAGCGACCGCCTGGAACTGATGCGAGCCTGCGCTGTCAACTTCAGTCCGCTACTGGGCCTCTACGAAGACCTTGGCCAGAAAGTTACCAAGCTACTGACAATACAGGCCAGCCGTAAGCCGGCAATTGATTTTGCCGAAGACGGAGAAACGCACAAGCTCTGGGTAGCTAATGAACCTGAATTCGTCCAGAGGGTAAGTCATTTTCTGGCTTCGAAACCCATTTATATCGCTGATGGGCATCACCGTTATGAAACAGCGCTGGCTTATCGGGATGAAAGACGGCAAGAAACTGGGCCTACCAGAGGTAATGAAGCCTTTAACTTCGTCATGATAACATTAGCCTCCTTCTCGGACCCCGGGCTTGTCGTGCTACCTGTGCACCGACTGATACGCAATTTATCCGCTAATGCCCTGACTGAATTCAGAAGCATACTGGAGACGTACTTTGAACTGGTATCTGCTCCGTTAGGTGAGGGTAACTTGCCCGAGGTAGCAGGAGCCACCACAAGGGTTCTGGGGCTGGAGCCGGGCAACATAGTAGCTCTGAAACTCCGGCAGCCCTTATCCTTGAAGGAAATAATGCCTGACAATCATTCCGAAGCTTACAAAAGACTGGACATCAGTATTGTCCAGCACCTTGTCATTGACAGGCTGACGGCGCTCGATAAAAGCAGCAGTATAGCCTATACAGCAAATGCGGTAGAGGCTCGCCGATTTATAGAAAGCGGTGAATATCAACTGGCTTTTCTGCTGAATCCCATACCGGTGGCGACGATTAAAACAATTGCTAATTCCAATGATAGGATGCCCGGGAAATCAACTTATTTCTATCCCAAATTGCCTACCGGTCTCGTCATCAACCGCCTTGAAGGAACACTGTAAGTCAAGTTGGACATCTTTTAGAGATGCCCCACATGGTCGCCGTTCTCAACCCTAAACGAAATGGACTTATTTTCATCTCTTAAGTCTAGTCTGGACAGCTTCACTCTTTAGTTCCCTGAGAGCATCAGAAGCCACCCACCGAGCTGCCTTCGAATCCAGTCGCTGGATTTTCTTTGCAGCATTTATTGCAGCTTTGTTCAAGTTAAGGCTTCTTTTCCCTATGTTCCTAAGAGCCCAGCTGACTGCTTTCTTGACGAAGTTACGTTCGTCCATAGCTCCTTGTATTATTATCGGAAGCAATTCGATGAATTTCTCATCGCCCGCCTTCTTATCATGCCATGCCAGACAAGCTATTAGCGAAAAGGCAGTCCTCTTGGTGAACTCACGTTCCCTCTCAGACCAATCGACAATTTTCTTCCAGGCTAATCTGTTCTTTTCGAAAAGATTCATGCATACCTGGTCGCAGACATCCCAGGAGTTGATGTCTTTCACCCAGACCTCCATCTGTTCTTCAGTTAGCTTATCAGGGTCACCAACCATCGCCGCCACGATTCTTGCTTCAGCTATACCGGCCTTCCATAACTCTAGTGCCAGCTTATGGTCTTTCCCTATATCCTTAGCCAGTTCTCTCATATCGGGAACCGATACACCTAATCTTTCTTCAACTGTCATTCCGTATTTAGCCATTCCTTCCAACTGATCTGGCCTGGCTTTGCTCTGGAGTTTATCCAACACATCTTTGACAGAAACCATAGTTTACTCCTCTTGCATCAATTCAAGTTTACTAACGCATTCAATTATAACGTCTCATTAAACCATTATTAACGCAGGTGGTTGCAAGGTTTCTCTTAGCTGTTACATGTACAATCAAATAATACGCCCTATTTTGTGATAGCAACTTGGTCATCAACCACCTAGAGGGAACACTGTGATGTGGGTAGTGCCTTATTATAAGGCATTCACCTTGCCAGCGCTGTATGATGCGTAGTTGTCCCGCCCCCCCTGTTCCTTAACCCAGTACATCGCGATGTCAGCATTCCTCATCAGGGCTTCAACATCTTCGCCATCCTCGGGGTAGATGGCAATGCCAACGCTAGTGGTGATGCGAATCTTATAGTCATTAAGGATAAATGGTTTCCGAAAGGCTCCTAAAATCTTATGGGCAACTTTAATGGTATCTTCTAAATTGGCGACTTTTGGCAACAAAACCAAAAACTCATCCCCGCCAACGCGAGCCACTGTATCACTCTTGCGTACCAGAGCTACCAATCGCTCTCCGGCAGCTCTTAGCACCTTGTCGCCCATACTATGTCCAAAGGTATCATTCACCACCTTAAATCGGTCCAAATCCAGCATCATTACGGCCAACTTAGTTCTATTGCGCCCCGCTCCAGCCAAGGCAACATTTAGGCGGTCCTGTAGCAACAACCTGTTAGGTAATCCGGTCAAGAAATCGTGGGTAGCTATATCATTGAGTTCCCGCTCCAGCCGCTTGTGCTCAGCGACGTCGCGCGCGATGCCGCGAAACGCGATGACCTTTCCTGACTCGTCCTTTATGGCAGAAACTGACAGTTCACCAAATCCCACGGTGCCATTTTTCTGAATGAACTTGTAGGATATACCTTTCATGGTTTCACCCGTCCGAAAAACCCGGTTGAAATCTCGATACATAACCTCAACATCTTCTTTCGCCGCCAAAACTTGATAGTTCATGCCTATGAGTTCTTCTTTAGAATAACCCATCGCCCGGGACATCGAATCATTGACGAAGATGAAATTGCCAGCCAGGTCTGTTTCAAAGTAGTTATCTTGGATTTCCTCCAGGATAGTCCGATATCTCTCTTCCGATTTTTTTATGGTCTCCTCGAGTCGCTTGAGTTCGGTTATATCCAGGAAGCTTCCCACTGTAGCCC
>JBAVQV010000004.1:0-6096 GCA_049694415.1 Dehalococcoidia bacterium | reverse complement strand
ATACAGACCAACTCCGGGGAATCGTTTCAGCATCAGTGGACACAAAACCAATAGGTTCCATTTCAATAGGCATATTGCCTTCCTTCTTCTATCACATTTATCCGATTTGTCTTGTTTCATCAATCCTGCTTTCGGCCTGTCTTCTTAAACTCGGCGATCCGCTCTTCTACTCCCGCGGCTTCTGCCCTGAGTTGCTTCAGGTATTCCTCCAGATAGGTGATGATCTCTTCCTTACTGATGAAGCGCCGCTGTCCAAACCCAGGTGCAAAACAACTTCCATGATGACTTCCGCACCCGCAATGGCAACCGCAATCACAGCCGCTGCTATGATGCAGCCTGCCTCCGGTCGGATAGCCATGATGGCCCCACCACGCTTCATGTTCATGACCCATTCCCTGCTCTTCGCCCTGACCATGTTGCCCGCAACCGCATTCAGGCTCGTGATACATTTTATTATTCCTCCTTTTTGTTGCAGTAGTTCTCACACAAATTTTCGTTGAGCGGCTCTTCGATTCTTAGTGCTTCTGATACTATCTTGCGATAACGCTCTAATACCTCTACATTTATAAAGTAGTGGATGTGATAGCCGCGTCTTTCTCCCTTGACCAGCCCGATGACTCTGAGCACCCGCAAGTGCTGGGATACAGCGGATTGCGTCACACCCAAAAGCGCTGCCAGCGCATTGACACACAGAGCATCTGGTTCTCGCTGACGACAGAGAAGTTTCACCAGTTTGAGACGAGTAGGATCAGCAAGAGCACCAAATATTGCCGCTTGCTTTTCACTGTTTTCTTGAAGCGTCCCTTCTGTCAACATTATAAGTATCCACTAATATACTTAATTGTATATCTAGGCAGTCGATAATGTCAAGGTCACCTGATGAGGTTTATTACGGCTATATCTCAAGTAACTAGGTGGGGGCTTTAAGCCCATTGAAACCAAGTAAATTCTGCCAGGTTATCTTGTTAATAGGGAGAGAAAAAGAAGATGTCACACAACGCTAGATTGTGCAATTGAAAATTCTGGTGCACCGGAAATAATAGTATCGTGTCCGGCTGCTGAGTCCTGCAATTATTGAAGTAGTTTTATCTTACCTTGCCTCGTGCCAGTGAGGCGAAAATGCCGCCGAAGCAAAGAACGGCGGAGATGATGAACGCCACGTTCACGCTGGTGATAAAAGCCGGATAATACTCGGGTGTAATTTGCACACGGCCGATATAGATACCGAATATCAGCATCACCATACCCATACTGAACGTCATTCCAATCTGCCTCATCGTTGACAGCGTTGCTGAGGCTACGCCGTAACATTTCCTATCCACAGAGCTCATAACAGCATTAGTGTTGGGAGAGGAAAAGAGGGCGAAGCCGAGGCCGAGAATCATTAAGCCGGCTATGATGAACCACAGGCTTGTTGCTTTGCCTAAGAAAATGAAGAAGATAAGGCCGATGACTGTCAACCCCATACCTGCCGATGACACGATGCGCGGTTCGACTTTGTCGGAAAGTCTACCGGCGAACGGCGAAAAGACAGCCTGCACGACCGGCGCCGCCACCAGAACCAGGCCGGCGTTCTGAGGGCTTAGACCTTTTACATACTGGAGGTAAAGGCTGAGCAGGAAGCCGACGGCGTACGTGGCGCTGTAGTTGATAAGCGCTGCCACATTTGATAGTGTAAATACCGTGTTGTTTTTGAATAAGCCTATATCAAGGACCGGACTTTTCACCTTCGTTTCCCATCGAATAAAGGCTACAAATCCTGCAGCGCCAGCCAGAATCAATACCACGCCGATAATATCAGGCAGCATGGTAAAGCCGTACATTATGGCCAGGAGCATAAGGCTGTACATTATGGAGCCGGCAACGTCGAATTTCTCTCCTCTGGCTTCAGCCCATTCACCTTTCAGTTTCCAAAAGATGAGCGCGATTACCATTAAGCCGAGAGGTACATTTGCCCAAAAGATGGCTCTCCAGCCGAGATATTGGGTTAGCAGCCCTCCGGCAAACGGCCCTAATGAAAGACCTATATAGACTGCGGCAACATTTATCCCCAGTACTCTACCTCTGTCTTGAGGCGGAAATACCGAAGTGAGAATTGCCACGGCCGTACTAAAAATCATGGCTCCGCCTATTCCCTGCAGGATTCGAAACGATATAAGCATAGCCGCAGAGGTTGAAGTTGCCGAAAGAGCTGAGGCAATGGTGTAGGTGAGCATGCCGTAGGTAAAGATTTTCTTCCTGCCGTATATATCGGCTATCCTGCCAATGGGTACCATGAACATGACGGCTGCCAGTAGATACGTAGTCGACACCCATCCCAGCAGGATGGCATCCATGTGAAGTTCATCACCTATTGATGGCAGCCCGATGGCTATAGAAGAGCCCATAAAGGGGGTGATGAAGGCACCTACCGTAGTCACCAGTAAAGCCGCTCGACGGCTCACCGGCTTGTCTAAGTTTGTCCCGGTTTTTTGAATTTGCATAAACTTGTAAATTCTACCATTTACTAGCTCAGGTATGAAAGCTTCTCCTTAAACGAAGGGCTCGGGGATAAGTAATAAGTGAAGTTACAATTGGTGTCTTGGGTGTATGCTGTGATAGAATTTTAGCGGAAGGCGGAAGCATAAGCTATGATACGGTCGGCTGATGCCTACCTCGATATAGAGACCACCGGCTTATCTGCATTTTTTGACTACATCACCGTAGTCGGCGTTCTTCGTTGTGATGGTAGAAACAACGAGCTGGTTCAGTTAGTCGGCGAAGAAGTAACCAGGGGCAACCTGATTACAGCTCTTAGAGATGTAAGAACAATCTACACCTATAACGGTGCCAGATTTGACCTTCGCTTTATTTCTAATTCTCTGGGCATAGATTTGGCTGCACAATACTCTCATCGTGATCTGATGTATGACTGCTGGAGGTGCAATTTGTACGGTGGCTTCAAAGCAGTTGAGCGGCAGTTGGGCATCCCCCGACGGCTGGTTGGATTCAGCGGCTATGAAGCGGTGCAGCTGTGGTGGAGCTACGTGAAGGGTGGCAACGAAAGAGCCCTGGCTACGCTCTTGGAATATAACAAGGAAGACGTAGTAAACCTCAAGGCATTGAGGGAGAGGCTGGGCTCTGTCAGGTAGATCGCGCACCTCTTCAACTGGTCCTTCGCCTTTTGTCATTCTGAAGGAACCCTTCGCCTTTGTCATCCTGAGAGAGCGAAGCGACCGAAGGATCTAGCTCAGGATGTACTCCACGCCTGAGGGGTCTCCCTCAAAGCACATCCTATCAAGAGAAGGTATTGGATTCTTCGCTGCGCTCAGAATGACAGATAGGCATTTGCTAAGTTCCTCAAGACGTAGGTGCTGATGATATAATGAGTGGTTAGCGATTTTGCCGACTATCCGGAGTAGAAAGGCAGTAATATATTGATGCCTGAGACGAAAACGAAGGGTTTTTACGGCTGGTGGCTGCTATTTTTCCTGTGGATTGTTTATACAATTCCCATCGGATTTGCTTTTTATAGCCCGGCCGTGATTTATCCGTTTATGATTGAGGGGATGGGATGGTCGAGAGGAGAGATAATGATAGGCGCTACTGCGATGGTACTCCTCTTTGGCATAAGCGCCCCGCTCAACGCCTGGATGATACGCCGTTTCGGCGCACGTATGACCCTGGCTACCGGTGGAATCATTGTGGTGGTATCTACTTCTTTGATGGGCTTATTGGGCCACATCTATTCGATGTACCTCGTTTTATCTCTATTCGTCGGCCTGGGTGCGGCTTTTGCCTCAATGATTCCGTGTCAGATGGTGATTATTTCCTGGTTTAGTGCCCGGCGCGCTATGGCTATGGGATTGGTTTTGGGAGGCGGAGCTATCGGCGGCTTTTTGGCGCCCCAGCTTATCAGCGCCGTGATTCAAAATGCCGACGGTAACTGGCGTATCGGCTGGTTTATTATTGCTCTGGCATCGATTGTGGGGATAGTTACGGCTCTGGTTACGGTGCGTAACCATCCATCCGATGTTGGTCAATACGCTGACGGGCTGGTTCCATGTGAAGCTGAAACAGCGGCAAAAGGTAGCAGCCGGAAGCCACATACCTATCGCACGGCTGTCGATTGGACTTTGCACGATGCCGTAAGGTCGCGTTCGCTGTGGTTTCTAATCGTGTCTGCGGTCTTCGGTCTCTTTATGTGGCAGGTGATTGTCACCCAGGGACCTCTTCACCTGCAAGACCGGGGCTTTGACCCGAGCATGGCTGCCTTTTTTTACAGCCTGGCTATCGGACTGAGCATTGTAGGGCGTTTTACCATCGCCGCCCTGGGCGATATCATCGAACCGCGCTATCTGTTCGCCTGCGGAATTTTCTGCGTACTAATCGGAGGGATTCTATTCTGGTTTGTCTCACCGGCAGCTATGTGGACAGCTTATATCTATCCCTTGCTGGCTGGCTTCGGCTTTGGGTTAACCTATATCTGCCTGCCAACCATGATCGGCAACTATTGGGGGGCAGGTGCTTTCGCCGGTATCAGGGGGATCGACTCACCAATTGAGTTATCGGTTCAGGCGATGGGTGCGCCGCTGGCTGGATTTTTGTATGACCTGCAGGGCACTTATTTCACCATTATGGTCATCTCGTGGATAGCCGGGGTCATTGGCCTGGTGGCGATTCTACTGTGCACGCCGCCTAAGCCCAAAGAGGTAACAGGGGTAACTAATAAATCGGTTTAGAGACGCTTAACTGTTTACACTTATTTTTATACGGTGTTCTAAGCCTCTAAAGCCCCCGCTGCTTATAGCTCTGCGATAATTCGGTGTAGGTAGCGGCTCCGAGTTTTAGTTCGTTCTGTTGTGCTTCAGTTAGCTGGCTTTTCACGTGCCCGGGTACGCCGATAACCACTGACCGCTCCGGTATTTTTGTATTGGGCGGTATGAGGCAACCGGCGCCGATAATACAGTAATCGCCAATCTCGGAGCCGTCGAGGATGGTGGCATTATTGCCTATCAGCACGTTATTGCCCACCCTGCGGCAATGGACAACAGCGCCGTGTCCAATGACATTGTTATTGCCAATGGTGACATCGGTGGCACCGTGAATAACGGAGTTATCTTCAATGCTGGTATTGTGTCCGATTGTGGTTTTGCCGAAATCAGACCTGATGACGGCTCCAGGCCAGACGCTTGAGTTCTCACCAACTTCTACGTCGCCCACGACGTAGGCGGCTTCGCTGACAAATGCTGAGGCCGCTATTTTGGGACTTTTACCCTTGAAATCTCGTATCAATTTCCGCTGCCTCTTATTTGCCGGGCTTTACTGCATGCACCTTTACGCTCTTGATTGAGCTGCCAAGCCTTTTCAAATCCGCCTTCGAAATTCCGAAATCATTGGCCAGCGACTGTATGGTAGGGTCTGTCACTGCGTAATCACTTGGAAAAGACGTCTCATCAACTATAGTTACTTCCTTGAATCCAGCAGCTTTAATGTTCTCCATGTATTCATCTTTAAGTGCGGCACCAGCGACGCAGCCGATATAAGCCGCTACAGACTTCTTTATCGAATCCGGAAGCTCATTCATCAAAACTATATCGGAGACCATCAATCTGCCGCCGGGTTTTAACACCCGGAATGCCTCCCGGAAGGCCCTGTCTTTTTCCGGTGAGAGATTGATAACGCAGTTCGAAATGATTACATCAACGTAGTTATCAGCCGTGGGCAAGTTTTCTATTTCGCCCAGTCTGAACTCGACGTTTTTATAGCCGCCCTGGCGGGCATTTCCTCTGGCTCTTTCAATCATCTCCGGTGTCATATCCACGCCGATAACCTTTCCTGTTTTGCCGACAATATTAGCTGCCAGGAAGCAATCGAATCCGGCACCGGAGCCGAGGTCGAGTACAACCTCGCCCTCTTTTAAAGAAGCCAGGGCTATGGGGTTGCCACAGCCCAGGCCTAGATTGGCTCCCTCCGGGACTGATTCTATATCTTCGTCGCTATAGCCTATCCTTTTACTAATGTCCGTGGCCATGTTAGATGAACAGCCGCACGTATTCTGCGGCGCGCAGCAAGAGCCGCCGCCTTTGGCAACCTGGGCATAGCCCTGCCTGACAA
>JBAVQV010000003.1:0-20395 GCA_049694415.1 Dehalococcoidia bacterium | reverse complement strand
GTCAGCTTGCTGGCCATGGCATCCAGTGTGCCCCGCCAGATTCCGGGATAGCCCAGCAGATTATTGACTGTCCTGCCATCTACAGCCAGAGCTGCGCCCGATTTTTTAGCCACCTCCGGAGCGATTTCCGGATACGGGTTCGATAACGCCAGGATAATCTGCCCTTTCCTGACCATGCTCGGTTCTATAAGGCCCTGCACTCCGCTGGTGCCAATGACGATGTCGGCCGTCTGCATAATCCCGGCTAGATTGCTGCCAATCCCCCCGTGTTCGACGTGCCGCTTAATGCTGGCCTCGGTCCTGGCTGTACCCAAAACCGGCCTACCCGTGTATTTCAGCAAAAACTTACCGATGGACAGACCAGCGGCGCCGAGGCCGATAACTCCGACCTTGGCTTCATCGAGCGACACTTTGACAATCTTGCAGGCATTGAGCACAGCCGCCAGCGTCACCACAGCAGTGCCCTGCTGGTCGTCATGCATAACCGGAATATCCAGTTCATTTTCCAGTTTCTCCAGAATCGGGAAACATCTTGGCGATGCTATGTCTTCCAACTGTATACCTCCAAAGGTTGAGGCAATATATTTTACGGTTTCCACAATTTCATCGGTGTTAGTGGTGTCCAATAAAATAGGAATCCCACTGACTCCTACCAGCTCCTGAAGCAGTGCCGCCTTCCCCTCCATAACCGGCATTCCTGCCACCGGCCCAATATTGCCCAATCCGAGGATAGCGGTCCCATCGGTGACAATAGCCACAGAATACTGAATGTTTGTATAAGTATATTTAAGGCCAGGTCTGTCAGCGATTAACCGGCACACCTCGGCAACGCCGGGGGTATATACTTTCCTTAGAATGTCCAGTGAGTTAATGGGGTGAATGCTTACAGTCTTAATTTTTCCATCCTTATGAAGGTCGAGCACATCGTCTCTGACCTCCAGAACAGTGACCTCCCGTATTTTCGACACCTCCTCTATAAGATGTGCCAGCTCCTCCTGACTCTTCAGAAGCACTTCCACGTCTCTGATAGTATAATAATGCCCCAGATGCACGGTTGTTAAATTTCCGATATCTATTCCAACTTTGCCGATAGCGGTGGCCAACTTACCCAATGTGCCCGGAACATTAAGGTTTTTGCATCGTAAAGTTCTGGTAAACTGGTATTTCGCGTTTTCCATTTTTTCACCTCCGTATCACGGACTGTTGCGCTGAATAAACATGGCACTCAGCTCAAAATTGCTTGCTGAGCTGGCATCGGTTTACCTTCCCAAAGCTGCACCTGTCAATCGTCCGAATAAAATGCTTTCCAAGATTTCCATTCTACCACTAAATTATAAGTTTGGCGAAAAACTTCAATAGTAAAATGCACTCAAAGTTTGTTTTATCATAAATATTTGGAACGTGACAAAAAGTGACTTTTCCGCCTGGAAGTAGTAACATTATGCCATCGATTATCCATTAACTAAGGAGGAAAAATATGAGGACAAAGGAACAATATATCAAAGGTCTGTCCAAGATGAAGCGGAACGTCTACTACGACGGCCAGCTGATCGACCGGACCGACGAGCTGCAGGCGGACTGCCTTAATGTAATGGGCACCACGTTCGATGAAGCCGCCAGGCCGGAGAGTCAAGACTTGTGCACCGCCATCTCTCATCTCACCGGTGAGAGAATTAACCGCTTCACCCATATCCATCAGAACACTGAGGACCTGCACAATAAGCAGGACATGACCCGCATGCTCTGTCAGAAGGTGGGAGGCTGTATCCAGAGGTGCATGGGCATTGACGCCACCAACGCGATATATAATGTGTCCTACGAAGCGGACAAGATCAACAAAGGTGCTACGCAGTACCATGAGAACTTCAAGAAGTGGCTCACCCGTTTCCAAACCGAGGACCTGGTGGGTTGCTCGGCACAGACAGATGTCAAAGGCGATAGAATGCTGAGACCTGCTGACCAGCCTAACCCCGATGCCTATGTGCGTATCAAGGAAAGGCTTAGCGATGGTATCGTAGTCAGCGGCTGTAAGGTGCATATCTCCGAAGCCTCAGTAGCCGACGAGGTATTGGTAGTGCCCACCCGGGCACTACGCCCTGAGGACAAGGACTACGCCGTCGCCTTCGCTATTCCGGGCGACTGGGAAGGGCTGAAGCAAGTGGTTACCATCCATAACTACAGACCTCGCGAGCATTTTAAGCGCGGGTTCATGCCGGGCAGCACAGATTCCTACATGATTTTTGACAACTGTTTCGTGCCCTGGGATAGGGTATTCCTTGCCGGTGAATGGCAGCATGGCGGCGTGCTGGCGCTACTGTTCGCTCTGTTCCACCGCCATTCCTATTCTGGCTGCAAGCCGGCCATCGGTGACATCATCATGGGAACGGCAGCCCTTGCCGCAGAGGTGAATAACATTCACAAGGCGCCCCATGTTCGTCAGAAGCTAGCCGAACTCATCATGGTCGCCGAGCTGGGCTACGCCGCTGGATATACGGCTTCTGACCTGGGCAAGCCGGAGGTCTATATACCGGGCGTGGGCTTCATGCCTTACGGTCCCGGCTCCTACATACCCAATTCGATTTACTGCAACGTCGGCCGCTGCCTTTCAGGCGAAGCGGTCTGGCATGAAGCTGAGATACTCTGCGACATAGGCGGCGGCGTGATGGCCACCTTCCCGCATGAGAATGATTTCCTGAACCCGGAAACCAAAGAACTGCTCCTTAAATATACCAAGCGAAACCCGAATATGTCGGTCGAGGACCAGGCGCAACTATGGCGGTACCTGGGTGACGGGCTGTGCTCAGCCACCGGCGGCATACATAATGTGGGCGGTTACCATGGCGGCGGCTCACCGGTCATGGAGCAAATCGCCATCACCACTCAGTACGACATCGAGTCCAGGAAAAAGTTGGTGAAGTATATCGCCGGCATGAGCGGCGGCGACCGCGATGCCTTGAGCAAGCAGAGGAATAAGCGAGCCAAGACGCCCGCCGCGTCAGCTAAGAAATAGTCAGTCTACTGCTCAACAAGCCCCTCCCCGTTTCTGTCAGGAGGGGCTTTTCTTTTAGGTCGGAGTCAAAAACACGTCCGGTTGCTAGAAGACGTGTCTTTATAAATTTTGGTGCCCATGTCTTATCGCGCACAATAGCACATAGTATCGTTCCTTTTCAGGTGCAGGTTCTTTGTTGCAGCGAGGGTTGCAAAGGTCACAATTCATCGTATTATGTAGTCTATTGATTGGCCGGACTTCCAGGAAATTCAATGACGTCGAGGTAATCTGGCAATTCTTCGAAGAACGCCCGATGGAGTAGTATTCCGCCATTTAGTGCGGCTCAAAGTTTGCTGTGAATTCCATTTAAGACACTGACAACGTGTATATATTGTATATGATATACTATAACAAAAGTTGGTAATTCTACCGGGAGGTTCGATTTGGCAAGACTAGTTTATGTTGCTGGTCCGCTTTTCTCCGAGGCCGAAAGAGGATTCTTAGAAAAGATAGTCAACACTTTGGCAGAGGTTTCGGGACTTGATCCACTCAACGACTTTTTTCTACCCCATCGCGATGGTGAGGAATTGGGAAAAGGTCCTACACGAAACCATATCTTTGATTTAGATATGCATCATGTGGACTCCGCAGAAATAATCGTAGCTCTGCTTGATGGTCAAGATGTAGACAGTGGAACATGTATTGAGCTAGGATATGCATTTGCAAAGGGGAAGAAAATCTTAGGACTCCTCACAGATTTCAGATCGTATTGCACTAATGACCATGAGCCTCATCGCCCAAATTTAATGGTTTGGGGGACCTGTGCTAAAGGTAATACCCTTTTCCATAATCTTGATGAACTTTCCAGAGCGTTCAAGGAGTGTGTGAGGAAATGATATACTTGGGTATTTTGAGATCTAATACGTCCCCTTAAAACAGATCGTGGATATATCCATGAATTATCTGCAATTGGTGGCGAAGCGCGAAAAGAATCTGTCGCAGTACGCCAAGCAAAGCAATGAATGCATTGGGAGAAAAAAGCGCCTTCCTCCCAGCGATAAGAGAACCGAATTTGAAAGGGACACCCATCGTATTTTGCATTCACTGCCTTTCAGACGACTCAAACATAAGACCCAAGTATTTTTTGCCCCCAAGAACGACCACATATGCACAAGAATGGAGCACGCATTACACGTAGCGTCTATCTCTTCCACAATATGCATCAATCTAGATTTGAATGTTGATTTGGCAGAAGCAATTGCGCTCGCACACGATATAGGCCATGCACCTTTTGGCCATATTGGGGAAACAGTCCTAAACAAACTGAGCAAAGAGAATGACTTGCGGGATTTCATGCACGAAGCGCAAAGTCTACGTGTGATTGACCGGTTTCGAGAGAAAGGAAATACTCTAAATCTAACCTATGAAGTTAGAGACGGTGTAGTGTGTCACCGTGGGGAAAAATTTGACCAAAGCATACAGCCAGACAGAAAAAAGAACATCAAGGCTGTTGAGTCTTCAGATGCTAAGCAGCAGTTACCTGCTACATTAGAGGGCTGTGTGGTAAGAGTTGCTGATCGCATTGCCTATTTAGGTAGAGATTTTGAGGATGCGACCGAAGCGCAAATCATTAGACAGGACGATTTACCAGGCGAAGTAAGTAAGAGTCTTGGAAAAAACAACAGTGAGATCATCGGCACGCTCATCGACGATGTTATTATTAACAGTAGAGCTGATAGTATAAATATGTCTAACGAGGTATTTGCTGGTATGGAAGCATTTCGATCTTTCAATTATGAAAGAATATACAATAGTAAACCGGTACAAAGTCAAGCTCAAAGGATCGAAGGAATGCTCAGGGATCTTTTTAATACTTTTTACGAGTTAGTGCGAGAAACCAAACGTGGCAAAGACATAAGAAACAATTATCGTGGGGATTTTTACCAAGTCTTCTTTGAATTCTTGAGGGATATGCAATATTCAAAAGAAGAAACTGATGCGCAAATAATTATAGACTTTCTTGCCGGAATGACTGACAATTTTGCCATAAGAGCATTTCAGGATCTTTTCCTTATCAGCCCACCAGTATAATTGGGTCTTACTCCCCTTTCAAGTTAATTATCGGATACCTGTGTATGAGCAACAATCAGCCATAGTGTTTAACAAAACATCGTTTTGTTCAGTACCATATTCCATCTGTTGACTAACATTGCCGCGGTTAATAAATCTTTCTTACTGGGGCTGTAACAGCTCACTGGGACAGTTTTTTCACCGCCTCGACAATCCGGGGCAGAATCTCGGCGGTGCGGCCCTGAATCAGGTAATCGGAAATCCCCTCAGCTGTCAGTGGGGTGGGTTCGGCATTGATTTCGATTATCGTCGTCGCTGATTCATTTTTCACAAAATAGAGACCTGATTCCGCCTTCTGCTCTTGCTCAACCTGTCGCTGCCGGGCTATCCGAGGCAACTGGGCAAAAGGATAAACAACTGCTGAAGTTCCACAGATTAGCATCAAGTCACATTTCCAGGCTTCCTCAAGGCTGTCGTGGGCAACGTCAGAGGGTATCGGCTCATTGAAGTGAACGACATCGCCTTTTATCGGGCTGCTGCACTTGTTGCATCGCGGCGGCAATTGGTCTTGCAGCATCAGTCCTTTCAAGTCATAGTCGTCGCGTTTAAACCTAGAGCCGCAAGAAGGACATCTCAGCTTCAAAACGCTGCCGTGGTACTCCAGAACCCGCTTGGTGCCTGCCTTCTCGTGCAGACCATCGATGTTCTGCGTGAGCACGGACTTCAGTATGCCGAGTTTCTCCAGCTCAACAAGTGCCTGATGACCGGGATTCGGCCTGGCGCTTGTCAGGTCTCCGAGCATCGACCGCCCACTGAGCACATCTTCCCAATATTCCTTGGGATTTCTGAGGAACTTGTGATACGTCTGGTAAGCTTTTTTTTCAGCTTCCGGGTCCTTGGTCCAGATGCCATTCGGACCGCGGAAATCGGGTATGCCCGATTCGGTTGACATGCCGGCGCCTGTCAAAGCAATAGCATGATTGCTTTTCAATAAATCTCGGGCAGCTCGCTCGATTGGCGAATCCAAGGTAAGTAAATCCCTCTGGCGGATTCAAGGAATAGTCATGGGCAGTTTCATTTGCTCTTTGGCAGGGGCGGCCTTTTTCCACGCCAGTAGCTGTAGCAACTCCCCGACCACTACATCGACATGGCTGGGATGGCGGAGGGAGAGATTAGAATTTATTTGGTATTGATTTTTTCTGCCTACCCTCGTTCGAGAAATATAGCCAGCCTCTTCTAATTCAGCTATGATTTTATGAGTCGTCCTCTCCGTTATGCCCACGGCTTGCGCAATCACACGGGCTGTGCTGATCGGGTTGTAAGCAATATAGCCTAAAACTAAACCATGATTGGTGATGAAAGTCCACTTGGCCATGCTACTGCTCTCTTTAGTGGTCTTTGACAAAAGTAAAGAAACTGTGTTAGGTTAAGTCAGGATAGTAATGTATCACCCTAATAATGAATGAAATTTCATTACTCGCAAGACGTATTATTATAAGAAAGAACAGCCTTGGGGTCAAGTAGCGTCATAAGCCACTCACAGTGACAAAGTCTGTTAAAATCTAGTTTGACAAAAAAAGAGAAATCAGTTTAAATATTTCGGTTAGGTTATTATGAAGTCTGTATACTCCGCAGGATTACAATCTCTAGCCTTAGCCCTAATCTTTATGCCCGAGCCTTTTACCACAGTCGTAGGCGTCGGGCTGTTGAGCTATGCTAAAGCCGCCGGGCGAGAAAGACCTGTTAGTCCGCGCCGACTGATAAATACCTTTGAGGACCATTACAGCTATAGATTGGATATGTCACGTAACAGTACCATAAGTTATGAACTTTCCGCCAGAAGACATGGGCAACTGCCTGAGTCCTATCCGAGAATAGCCAGACTGCAGGATAACCCTCAAGTCGTGAAAGCCATGCGCGCCAGAGCAAAGGGGCAATCCCCGTACACGAGCATACCATTCTCAAAACTGGAACCGGCGGGCTTAATGAAGGGGCCAAGAATAAAAGACCGCGCTGCTCTGGCCATACCCAGAAATTTGCCGAACCCCAAAATGAGCTCGATTATTACTTAATTTTTCCATTGAGCTACTGTTATATGATTTCAACCGCTGTCCAAGCAATGTAATGACATGGCATCTGACCTGAAAAGCCTTTTCCAGCCCGAATCCGTTGCTATAGTCGGTGCTTCACAGGACGAATTAAAATCAGGCGGAATGTTCGTCTCCAGCCTGTTGAAGGACGGCTATAAAGGGGCCATATACCCCATAAACCGCAAGGAATCTGAAATCATGTCCCTTAAAAGCTACCCCAGCGTTCTCGATGTCCCCGGAAAAATAGATTTAGCGGTAATGGCTGTACCGGCTCAGGGCTTGCCACAGGCGATGGCTGAATGTGCCCAAAAAGGCGTCAAATTCGCCGTTGTCCATAGCGTCGGCTTCAGCGAACTGGGAACTGAAGGCAGAGAGCTGGAAAGGCAAATGGTAGAAGCTGCCCGCAGTGGCGGTGTACGAATAGTCGGGCCTAATTGCATGGGAATATTCTCACCCAAGGCTCACGTTAATACTATCGTACCTTACGCCAGAGTGCCCATGGAGCCCGGCGGTGTGGCTTTTATCGGGCAGAGCGGCTGGGCAAGCGAAAACACGACCCGACTCGGCAGCGAGCGTGGGCTCCGCTTCAGCGGCATCGTCAGCATCGGCAACCAGAGCGACCTCACCATCGAGGACTTTTTGGAGTATTTCGGTAACGACCCGGAGACGAAGGTCTTTGCCGCTTACATTGAGGGCATAAAGCAGCCGCGGCGCTTCCTTAAGTTGGCGGAGGAAATCTCACCCAGGAAGCCGATTATTGTGTGGAAGGGCGGTAGCTCCGAGTTCGGCGCTAAGGCGGCTCTATCCCATACAGGCTCCCTGGCGGGCGACTACGCCTTGTTTGAGGCTGCCAGCCGTCAGAAGGGCATAATCTCCGCCAAGAGCCTGGAGGAACTGCTGGACCTGGCTGTTGCCTTCAGTTGCCCGTATCTGCCCACAGGCAGAGAGGTAGGCTTACTGATAGAGGCCGGAGGCGGTGCCGTGGCTACCGGCGATGCCTGCGCCAGGGCAGGACTAAACATCTCCCCGCTTCCCCAACATGTCCAGCAGCAGCTACGTGAATTTCTTCAAGGCAAGATACCACCATCTCCCGCGCGGGGAAACCCGGTAGACCTGGTATGGGTTTCTTTTAACGAGGCACCTTCGATATATGCCAACTGCCTGGAGATAATGGCTCAGGTGGTTGATTCGTGCCTGACTATTTGCTATGCCTTTATCGAAGACGAGTGGTTTTTGTCGCACTTGGAGAGCATCCGCGACCGGAATAAGAAACCGATAATAGTCGTTCCCGGCAACTCCATCGACCAGCGTCAGGGCATGTTTCTGTCCACCAGACGTGGTATACCCGCTTATGCCATGCCGGAGAACGCCGTAAAGGCTCTGGCAGCCATGACCCGCCGAGCGGAATACATCAAAAGCCTCCCCACCTCGTAAGCACCAAACCCTACCCTACCCAAATTCCAGTTCCCAAGTCCCAAACTCCAAATAAATTCAAAGCCACAAATACCAAAGACCGAAACGTCAGACGTTTCGAATTTAGAGAATTCGAATTTTGATATTGTTTGGGATTTAGGGTTTAGGATTTTAGATTTTATTATTTGGTGAGACTTAAACTTTGAGACCCGCCTTGTATCCCTCGTCCACGGCCTCCATTATGCTGCGCGGCTCGACACAGTCACCCACCGACAGCACCTGACCTACCTTACCTTTCAAAGCCGCTGCCAGTTTGGTGTTAGGCGTGGAACCGGCTGCCAGTACCACAGTGTCAGCCTCAATAACCTTTTTCTGACCGGTACTGGTTCTAATAACTACACCGACATCGGTAATTTCCTGGTACTCAACACCAGTTAGTATAGAAGCGCCTTTATATTTCAGCCTGTCCAGCATAGGTTCCCTGATAAGCCGCTGAACCTTAGTAGCCAATTCCGGACCTCGCCTCATAATGGTGACCTTTTTGCCGCGCTCCATCAAAAGCAGCGCTGTCTCACAGCCCACCAACTCTCCACCTATCACAACTACACGCTCTCCAGTCTCAGCACCCATGAGTACCTGGCTCGCCTGTATGACTTTTTTACTCCCTATCCCGGGTATTTGTGGAATAAATGGTTTTACACCGGTGGCCAGTATGACAATATCCGGCTTCAGTTCAGCCAGCATATCCGAAGTAAACTTTTGTCGCAGCCGCAGCTCAACACCCAGTTTAATAATCTGACCTACGAGATACTGCCGAAACGTCTCAATCGTGCCCTTGTCCGGCGGCTTAGCCGCCAAAAGCAGCTGACCACCTAATTCATCACCCTCATCGAACAAGATCACCTTATGTCCTCTTAACGCCGCTACTCTGGCAGCCTCCATTCCGCCCGGTCCACCACCCACCACAACTACTTTCTTAGGGCTTTTCGTCGGCTTCAGCTCGGACTCTCGTTCTCTGCCTAGAGTCGGGTTCACCACACAGCAAACCCCTTCTTTACGCCATCTTATGCTGTCAAGGCAAGTCAGGCAACATATGCACGGCCTGATCTCTTCTGTTTTTCCCGTTTCTGCTTTCTGGGGCAGGTACGGGTCTACCAGGAGTCCACGCCCTATAGCGATGAAGTCCGCCTTGCCGTCACGAAGAACGCCTTCACCGAGTTCAGGTGGAATCCGGCCCACAGCCATAACAGGCACCGAAACAATCTTCTTTACCGCTTCAGCCAAAGGCACTAAGCTACACGGTGGCTGTGCCATCGGCGGGCGCCGGGCCGGCCTCACCAGATGCGCCGAAACGTCAATAGCATCCACGCCAGCTTTCTCCGCCAGCTTAGCCACTGTTTGCGTCTCTTCCACAGTGATTCCTCCATCGGCGCCTATCTCCATGGCACTAAGCCGACACCAGACGGGATAGTCTTTCCCAACCTTGCTTCTGACAGCCTTTATGACCTCCAACAGGAATCGAGCCCGTTTTTCGACGCTGCCGCCATAAGCATCCTGTCGGTGATTCGCCAGCGGCGACAGAAACTGGGATATTAAATACCCGTGGGCACCGTGAATCTCCACACCATCGAAGCCTGCCCTCTTAGCCCGCTCTGCCGCCTCTCCAAAGCGTCTTATGAGTGCTCCTATCTCCTCAAGTGTTAGTTCTCTTGGCTGCTCGCCCCCGAGTACTGGAACAGGCGACGGAGCTACCGGCTGGAGACCAGTAATCACAGACGAGGCCTGTCTTCCAGCGTGATGAATTTGTATTGCTGCCTTGGCCCCATGCCGCTTTATGGCCGCTGCCAGCTTACTAAGACCAGGGATAAACCGGTCATGGTCGATAACTATCTGTCTCATGGCACCTTTGCCAATAGGGGAATCTACAACGGAAAATTCAACGATAATAAGGCCGACGCCGCCCTTTGCCCTTTCCTCATAATAATCTATTTGCCGCTGCGTCACCTCTCCATCTTCGGTGGCATAATTCGTCGCCATCGGTGGCATGACCAGCCGATTCTTAAGCTCCAGGTTTCCTATCCGACCCGGCTCAAATAGCTTGGGGAACTGCTTGTGATTCATTTTGATGGTACCTCCTCCAATTCTGCCAGGCTAATCTTATCACAATCTATGGACTAATCCTCCTAATCTAACATTTTTTTAGCTCGCCTTCAACAAAACAGGCTACCATATTGGCATAATTGTATTTACTCAAGCTATAATAAATAAGTTTAAGTCTATGAAATCGCAGTTCAGTTTGGAGAGCTTTGATTCTATATACGACGATTGGAAAAAGCTTCACCGCAATTCGCCGACTGCCCCAATTTTCTCGTCACCTGAATGGTCGAACGTCTGGTGGCAGCAGTTCGGCTCCGGTGCTAAATTACATATTGGTGCCGTTAGACAAGGAGGCAAGATAATAGGAATTGCCCCGCTTCTGCTAAATGGGAACGTCGCTTCCTTTATCGGCAGCAGCGACGTCTGCGATTATCTGGACTTCGTGATTGTGCCCGGCAGCGAGGACAGCTTTTTCAAGGAATTATTGGATAACCTTAAGGCAGAGGGAATTCTCCGGTTGGATTTAGCAACTCTGCGTCCCGACTCCACTGTACATACCAGCCTGGTAAACATCGCTCCAAAACAGAAATGGCAGGTCTCGTGCTCCCAGGAAGATGTGACAGTAGAACTTCATTTGCCGTCAAGCTGGGAGGACTATCTTGAATTGCTCTCGGGCAAGCAGCGGCATGAGTTGAACCGCAAGCTCAGGAGGTTGAACGAAGAGGGCAGCCTGAACCATCGTACCAGCACCGATGCCAATCAACATGATGTTGACCTCTTTGTGCAACTGTTTCGAGATAGCCGCCAGGACAAGGCAGCTTTCCTGACTCCTCAAATGGAGTCATTCTTTCGAGCGGTGGCACATTCAATGGCAGAGCAGAAACTGCTAAGGCTCAACATACTGGAGCTTGATAAAAAACCCGTGGCTGCCACCATGTGCTTCGACTACCGGGATACCGTATACCTATACAACAGCGGCTACGAACCTGACTATGGCTGGCTGAGCGTGGGGGTTATTTCCAAGGCGCTGTGCATAAAAGACAGCATCGAGAGACGTAAAAACCGTTTCGATTTCCTGAAGGGCGCTGAAGCCTATAAATACCATCTGGGCGGACAGGAGCTGCCGCTGTATAATTGCTCGTTGAGCTACGCGACATAGGAGCTAGAGCATGATAGAACGACTCAACATAGCCATGATTAGCATTCATAGCTGCCCTCTGGGCGTGCTGGGCGGCAGGGATACCGGCGGTATGAACGTTTATATTCGAGAGCTAGCAGCAGAGCTGGCTAAAAGAGGACATGCCATAGACATATATACCAAGGCTCATCAACCGCAGCACGGGCCGCCGATAAACCTGGGGCAAAACGTCAGGATTATCCACCTCGAAACCGGTGTTGACGAAGAGATGCCTAAATTAGCCATCTATGACTATATTCAAAGGCTTGCCAGCGGCGCGGAAGATTTCAGAAGGTATAACCAAATCCAATATGACCTGATACACAGCCACTACTGGCTATCAGGCCTTATAGGCAAACAATTACAGACATTATGGCGTGTCCCTCATGCTGTGATGTTTCATACACTTGGCGCTGTTAAAAACAGCATCGGCATCGGCGAATATGAGCCCGAACTGCGGCTAGAAAGCGAGAGAGAAGTAATAAGCAGCTGCGACCGCATTATCGCCTCCACGACCAAAGAAATGGAAGACCTGGTGAAGCATTACCGCGCTTCTCCGGACAAGATTACCGTCATACCCTGCGGCGTTAACCTGGACTTATTCCAGCCCATAGATAAGGAGACTGCCCGGAGGGAACTGGGCTTAGACCATCAAAAAGTAATACTTTTCGTGGGCAGAATGGACCCTCTGAAGGGCCTGGAGCAGCTGCTCACAGCATTGACCTATATTGACGGCGAAAAACCACCGCTGCTTATAATTGTTGGTGGCGATGCTCACAGCCAGGCTCAGGTACAGGCGCTTCAGCTTATGGCAAAAGACCTGAACATCGAAGACCGAGTTACATTTGTCGGCTCCGTAGCTCAGAGCCGACTGCCTCTTTTTTACAGCGCTTCAGACGTCTGTGCCATACCCTCATATTACGAAAGTTTTGGCATGGTCGCACTGGAAGCGCTCGCCTGCGGCACGCCGATAGTAGCCAACAACGTCGGCGGCATGAGAAGTATTATCCGCCACAGTGAAATGGGACGCATAGTCCCGGATAACTCTCCTCACCATCTGGCCAGCGAAATATCGAAGGTTATTTGTCAGTCTGAAGACGAAGCGCAGCACATTAGAACAAGGCGAGACACGATAAGCGATTTTAGCTGGTCTACCATCGCCGACAGAGTACTCCATGAATACAATAGGCTACTCGGCAACTGAATACAACAGGCTACTGTAACCTGTACCACGGAGTCACCTCACTAATAATCAGCCTGGCTCACGTAGATCAAAAGTGAATAGAAACTAAATTTATTATCCCCCCATTTTGACATTCAAACTCTCTGAGGTATATGATTTCCAATCAGGAATTGGCGACTTACTTTAGCATACGGAGCTGGTAGATAATATATGTCTGACCTGCTTTTTCTGAGCTTGATTGCGGTATTCTTCCTTGCCAGTGTGGGACTGATAGCCATTTTTCGACGCCTGTGAAATCATAATATGGGTGCTTTCTATATTATCTCAGGCCTGCTTTGCCTAGGTCTATTAATCTATCTCATTTTGGCGCTGCTTAAGCCAGAGTGGTTCGGATGACCGTACCTATCCTGCTGCAACTTGGATTATACCTGCTTGTCTTGCTGTTGCTTGTCAAGCCTTTAGGTGCCTTTATGGCACGTGTCTATCAGGGCGAACGCACATTTCTCGCTCCGGCGCTACAACCCGTTGAGCGGTTTATCTATCGTCTGGCACGTATAAATGCCGCTGAAGAGATGGATTGGAAGACATATGCTATCGCCTTGTTGCTATTCAATCTTGCAGGTTTTCTACTGCTGTATTTGTTACAGCGCCTGCAGTCTATCCTGCCTTTAAATCCCCAGAGTTTGGGTGCAGTCCCGCCTGACCTGGCTTTCAACACGGCAGTCAGTTTCGTTACCAACACGAACTGGCAGAGTTACAGTGGGGAGGCTACCATGAGCTACTTGACTCAAATGCTCGGGTTTACAGTCCAGAACTTCCTCTCGGCGGCTACAGGCATGATCGTACTCATCGCACTAATACGTTCTTTTACACGACAATCCGCCAAGGCCATCGGTAATTTCTGGGTGGACACCACCCGAAGTGTTTTATACATATTGTTACCTTTAGCACTCGTATTAGCGCTGGCTTTGGTATCACAGGGTGTGGTGCAGACGTTCAACGGAAGTGTCAATGTATCGTTGCTGCAATCAACCCATGACTCCAGCGGTCAGGTTGTAAATGAGCAAGTAGTGGCAGTTGGGCCGGCAGCTTCACAGATTGCGATAAAGCAGTTGGGAACAAATGGCGGAGGTTTCTTCAATGTTAACTCGGCACACCCTTTTGAAAACCCCACCCCTCTCTCCAATTTTTTAGAGATGTTGTCCATTCTGCTTATCCCCGCAGCCTTGTGCTACACCTTTGGCAAAATGATAGGCGATACCCGCCAAGGTTGGGCAATACTTGTGGCTATGACAGTCATATTTGTGGCAATGCTTGGTATTGCTATGTGGGCAGAGCAAAGCGGTAATCCGGAGATAAGCAAACTCGGAGTTGACCAGGCACCCAGTGTCCTCCAGCCCGGTGGCAACATGGAAGGCAAGGAGTTGCGCTTTGGGATTACCAACTCGGCACTATGGGCCACTGCCACCACTGCTGCCTCAAACGGGTCAGTGAATGCCATGCATGACTCATTCACGCCATTGGGTGGCCTGGTGCCAATGTGGCTCATGCAATTAGGTGAGGTAGTTTATGGAGGGGTCGGCTCCGGGCTCTACGGCATGCTGGCATTTGTCATCATCGCCGTGTTTGTGGCCGGTCTGATGATAGGACGTACGCCGGAGTACTTGGGGAAGAAGATCGAATCTTACGAGATGAAGATGGCTTCGTTAATGGTTCTGATTCCTGTGGTTATCGTGCTATTCGGCACGGCAATCGCTGTAGCCACGCTAGCAGGTAGAGCAGCAGTTTATAACCCCGGTGCGCATGGTTTTAGTGAAATACTATACGCCTTCTCTTCAGCCGGCAACAACAACGGCAGCGCCTTCGCCGGTCTGAGTACGAATTCGCTTTTCTACAACGTTGCCCTGGGCTTTGCTATGCTCTTCGCTCGCTACTGGACTGCGATTCCAGCTCTGGCAATTGCCGGTTCACTAGTATGCAAGAAAAAAGTGCCCGCTAGCTCCGGGACACTGCCAACTCACACCCCACTCTTCATTATCTGGCTGATCGTGGTAGTCATTATAGTCGGCGCCCTCAGCTTTCTCCCTGCCTTGGCTCTAGGACCGTTGGCCGAATACCTAATGATAAGGTGATGCAACCCATGCCGAGTAACGATAACATATCTGATTTTCAGGCACAGCCTACAGAAAAGACGACAACGACGTACCTAAAAAGGCAGCCTCATACCAGATGGCAGCTCTATCGCCGTGCATTCATCGATGCCTTTCGGAAACTTAACCCCCGCTGGATGCTGCGCAACCCGGTCATGTTCGTGGTAGAAGTAGGCAGCGTGCTTACTACCGTCTTATGGGTACAGGCACTTTTAGGGCATGGAGAAGCAAAAACTAGCTTTATCGGTGCCATAACGCTATTTCTTTGGCTCACGGTGCTCTTCGCTAACTACTCTGAAGCCATTGCTGAAGGACGTGGCAAGGCACAAGCTGACGCGCTGCGACGTACGCGCCGAGAAACACAGGCTAAAAAACTAGGTCGACCAAAACACGGAGCCCGCTATGATATCGTTCCTTCTACTGCTTTGCGTCGAGACGATGTTTTTTTAGTAGAGGCTGGAGATATTATCCCAGTTGATGGTGAAGTGATTGAAGGCGTGGCATTGGTGGATGAGAGTGCTGTCACCGGCGAAAGTGCACCGGTTATCCGCGAATCGGGAGGAGACCGAAGTGCTGTTACTGGCGGGACACGCTTATTATCAGATTGGTTAGTGGTGCGTGTTACAGCCAATCCGGGTGAAGGATTCCTTGACCATATGATTAGCCTGGTAGAAGGAGCAAAGCGCCAGAAAACGCCAAACGAAATCGCACTTAATATACTCCTAGCCGCATTCACGATTATCTTCCTGGTTGTTTGTGCTACCTTGCTGCCATTCTCCCTGTATAGCGTAGAAGTGAATCAACAGGGAATTCCGATTACTCTGACAGTGATAGTGGCGCTATTGGTCTGCCTTATCCCGACAACTATCGGAGGCTTGCTGCCGGCCATTGGAATTGCCGGTGTAGACCGTTTAATCCGGCGCAACGTGATTGCACTATCCGGCCGTGCTGTAGAGGCCGCCGGAGATGTGGATGTTCTGTTGTTAGACAAGACGGGTACTATCACTCTCGGCAACCGTCAGGCGGTAGAGTTCATACCTGTTGGCGGGATCACTGACCGTGAACTGGCAGAGGCGGCACAACTGGCTTCGCTGGTCGACGAGACACCGGAAGGCCGTAGCATAGTATTGCTGGCGAAGGAGAAATATGGTCTGCGAGGTAGCGGAAGTGAAGATATGCCGGGTAGAATGCACTTCATCCCATTTTCCGCACAAACACGCATGAGCGGTGTTGATATAGATGGACTGAGCATCCGCAAGGGCGCCGCTGATGCAATCATAGCTTATATTGAAAAGCAGGATAAGACAGTGCCGACGGAACTGAAAACACTGGTTGATAACATTGCTCGTGAGGGTGGTACACCTTTAGTGGTAGCCCGAAATGGCGAAGCCCTAGGCGTGACCTATCTCAAAGATATCGTTAAAGGTGGCATTAAGGAACGTTTTGTACATATGAGGAAGATGGGTATCAAAACAGTGATGATTACTGGCGACAACCCGCTCACCGCCGCTGCCATCGCTGCCGAAGCCGGCGTAGATGACTTTTTAGCACAGGCTACTCCTGAAGCTAAGCTTGAGTTGATACGTAAACACCAGGCCGGCGGGCGGCTGGTGGCTATGACCGGCGATGGCACCAACGATGCTCCGGCATTGGCGCAGGCTGATGTAGCTGTGGCCATGAACACGGGGACGCAGCCAGCTCGCGAAGCCGCCAACATGATCGACCTCGATAGCAATCCGACTAAATTGATTGAGGTCGTGGAGATAGGCAAGCAGCTGCTGATGACTCGTGGGGCTTTAACCACGTTCAGTATTGCTAACGATGTATCAAAGTATTTCGCCATTATCCCTGCGGCATTTGCTAGCACCTACCCCTCGTTGCTGGCACTTAACTTGATGCGTTTGGCTACACCTGAAAGCGCTGTTTTGTCGGCGGTGATTTTCAACGCCTTAATTATAGTCGCTCTCATCCCGCTAGCTTTACGCGGTGTACCATATCGACCGGTCGGTGCAGCCAGACTCCTGCGCAATAATTTACTAGTTTATGGAGTGGGAGGACTAATAATGCCATTTATCGGCATCAAATTGATTGACATGCTATTAGTAGCTTTGAGATTGGTGTAAGGCAGCCAAACAGGAGATATTCTTTATGGGTCATCAACTTCGTAGCGCCGCAATACTCCTGGCTCTGTTGACTGTGCTCACCGGAGTAATTTATCCATTGGTTGTGACCGGTATTGCTCAAGTAGCTTTCCACCACCAGGCTAATGGCAGCTTGATTGAATCAAAAGACGGCAAATACCGTGGCTCCGAATTTCTAGGTCAGCCGTTTGATGAGCCCCGTTATTTCTGGGGTCGCCTCTCAGCAACCACGCCGTTTTCATATAATGCCGCTGCCTCCTCGGGCTCAAACTACGGTCCACTGAACCCGGCACTGCTAGATGGAATTCAAAAACGGATTGACGCATTAAAGGCGGCCGACCCGGAGAACACTCGGCTTATACCAGTAGATTTGGTAACTTATTCTGCCAGTGGCCTTGACCCGCATATCAGTGTTGCAGCAGCGCTCTACCAGGTTCCGCGTGTAGCACGCCAGCGCGGCTTGAGCGAGACGCAAGTCCTGGCGCTGGTAAACCGCTTCACTCAGGGTCGACAGTTGGGTATTCTTGGCGAGTCCAGGGTCAATGTTTTACTGCTTAATCAAGCGCTGGATCAAATGAAATAAATAAAATGGATTTAGCCGGAAATAAAGTATAAGATGCGATTTAGAGAGACGAATCAAATGCCCGAGAAACGACCTAGTCCCGATGAATTGTTAGCACGTATTAAAGCTGAGGAACAGCAGAAGAAACGAGGAAAACTAACCATCTTCCTCGGCTATGCCGCTGGGGTAGGCAAAACCTATGCTATGCTGGAGGCCGCTCAACGGCGGAAAAACGAAGTAGACCTAGTTGTCGCCTATGCCGAGACACATGGACGGGCTGAAACGGATGCATTGCTGAAAGGCCTCGAGATTATTCCACGCAAACAGATAGAGTACCACGGCATTAAACTATCGGAAATGGACCTGGATGCCGTATTGGCACGTCGGCCACAACTGGCATTGGTAGATGAACTCGCCCACACCAATGCTCATGGCTCACGTCATCCCAAACGTTATCAGGATGTGGAAGAACTGCTGGAGGCTGGAATCGATGTTTATACCACGCTCAATATACAGCATGTGGAGAGTACGAGAAACACGGTGGCGCAAATCACTGGTGTCTGGGTGCATGAAACTATCCCCGACACAATAGTTGACATGGCGGCGGAGATTAAATTGGTTGACCTGCCTCCCGATGAACTACTAGAACGTCTGAAGCAAGGCAAGGTCTATGTGCCGGAGCAGATAGCACACGCTATAAATGACTTTTTCCGCAAAGGCAATCTTATAGCACTGCGCGAGGTGGCCATGCGGGTTGCTGCTGAACACGTGGATAAGCAAGTGCAGGTTTATATGCAGACACATGCCGTCAGAGGACCATGGCCGGCAGCCGAGCGCCTTCTAGTGTGTATAGGCCCAGGTCCTATGGGCAACCGCTTAGTACGCAATGGCCGTATCCTTGCCTCACAATTAGACGCGGAATGGTTTGCTGTCTATGTTGAGACGCCGGGTATCATTCCGTTATCATCGGCGCAGCAGGATAGATTAGAGGCTACATTGCGACTGGCTGAGCGACTTGGTGCTAAGGTACTGAAACTACAAGGACAATCCGTGGCGGCGACAATAGCAGAGTATACAAATGCGCATAATATTACTAAAGTAGTCGTCGGTAAATCACAGCATAGCCGATGGCTGCAATTGCTGCGAGGGTCAGTGGTAGACCAGCTTATTCGTCGAAGCGAGAACGTTGATGTCTATATTGTCGGCAGCAAGGCTGAGCCCATGAAGCAAGAGAGAATGCCAACCACGCAGCCATCGCAGTGGTGGTGGGGTTATCTAAAGGGCCTGGGGGTTGTTATTGGAGCCACTTTAATTGGTGAACTGGTAAAGCCATTTCTTGCCCCAACCAATCTACTCATGATATACCTCTTAAGTGTTGTTGTCTCGGCTGTTTACTTCGGATTTGGCCCATCTATTTTTGTCTCCGTACTCGGTGTGCTAGCCTTTGATTTCTTTTTTGTTCGTCCCACTCTCACATTTGCAGTAGCGGATATGGAATACCTTTTCGTCTTTATGGCATTGCTCGTAGTAGGTGTATTGATCAGCTATCTAACAGCGCGAGTTCGCAGACAGATTGAAATAGCAAAACGTCGCGAATCCGAGACGGCTACCTTGTATGCTCTCAGTCGAGACATGACCACTAAGTCCGGCTTAGATGCTATATTAAACGTCATTATAAACCATGTGAAGCAGACATTTGGAGGAAACGTGGCGATATTTCTACCTGACACTCAAAATAAAGAAAACCTCAAGCCGTATGCTCAACAACCGAAATTCACCATTACTGAAAATGATACCGCAATAGCGATCTGGGCTTTTCAGCATCAACAAGCTGCCGGGTATGGTACAGATACTCTGCCGGATGCTAAGGCACGGTATTTACCTTTAAATGCCACTAGAGGAGCAGTAGGAGTGATGGGAATATGGTTAGTTAATAACGCCGAACCATTGACCTCCGAGCAACTCAGGCTGTTAGAAGCCTTTGCCGATCTCGCGGCAATTGGGATTGAGCACGCCCAATTGACTGAATCGATACGCGATGCACAGGTTCGCAAGCAATAGAAAAGGATTGACCAATAGCACAACAGGTTAAAAATACACGCGACCAGACAGTATTGCGGAAGCAGGAAACATAAATAAAGGAGAAAAAAGATGAAGGCAGCCGTATTTTATGGAGCCAAAGATTTCAGGGTAGAAAATATCGAAATTGAGTACGACAGGCCCACTCCAGCGGCTAGCTAATTAGCTGCACAAAATCCACGAAGCTCTGTATAATCGAGCCTAGAATTATCGTTTAACTACGGTATCTTACTTTATTCAGCTGGTGGTAACTTGATAATGTGTGATGACATCTTGATCAATCTACCAGCTCTGTCATCTTCTCTGGGGTTCACCCCAAGCACTGGAACCTGTAGACCCAGGGCCGCTTTGCCATTCCGCAATTAAGCTCTGCCTCATTTGTATTAGCCTGGCACCAATATCGGCGGCAAGATTTTCCATGATTGTGTATCCTATATGAGTATG
>JBAVQV010000002.1:0-6161 GCA_049694415.1 Dehalococcoidia bacterium | reverse complement strand
GGACTGGATTACCACGGGGAATATAGAAATCTATCTTTTATCGGTACACTCAATCCACAACTAATTGAAGAAGACCAGAATAAATAAAAAGCCCCAAGTAACCTCGCCCTTTCCGGTTCCACATCCTCTGACACTTTTCGGCTTTCGCCTACCTTGTATCAGCGCCCTGCCTCCCCGGTCTTAGCTCGATTGCTTGGGACTTTTGTACAATAACATATTCTACGCATTTTGTCAAGCCCCCTGGATTGAGATATAATACTTTTAATAAGATGTAATTCTTTTTCATAAGAATTAGACATATTCTCGGCTCTCCTTAACTAGAGCGAACATTCTCGTAATTTAGCAGACAATCTTGTGGAGCATAGTAGTATGAAACAAATTTACATAGTCGATGTAACAAATCGAGACGGCGTTCAAACAGCCAAGCTCGGCTTATCCAAGCTGGAAAAAACGATGCTGAATATGTACCTGAACGAGATGGGGGTTTTTCAATCCGAGTTCGGTTTCCCAACCACCAGACATGAATCGCTTTATCTCCAGGCAAATCTTGAATTGGCTGAAATGGGTGTGCTGCAGCCCATTCGCCTGGGTGGTTGGATAAGAGCACAAGTGGAGGATGTGAAAATAGCTTTCAAGCTTGTCCCAAAGATAAGACACCTTAACCTCTCGGTTTCAACCTCCGACCAGATGATCCAGGGCAAGTTTCAGGGGAGAAAGACAAAAGATGACATTGTGCAGATGATGGTTGATGCTGTAGACGCTGCGCGCGCGCACGGAGCTGAGTCCGTAGGCGTAAATGCCGAGGATGCCTCCAGAACAGACCTGGACTTCTTAATCAAATTCGGTTCAGCAGCTAAGCTGCACGGCGCTGACAGGTTTAGATACTGCGATACGCTTGGCTACAACGACCCCTTCACCATATACGAGACGGTGAAAGCGCTGGCTGAAAATGTAGCCATGCCTATTGAGATTCACTGTCATGGCGACCTGGGGATGGCTGTAGCCACGTCAATTGCCGGAGCCAAAGGCGCCATCGATGGTGGTCAGGATGCCTATATCAATACCACCGTAAACGGCATTGGAGAGCGGGCTGGCAACGCCGACCTCGTAGCCACTGTTCTGGCAATAACCAAATCCAAGGGTTTCACCGGAAAATACGAATTGGGCATGCCTATCGACCTATCCAAATCGTGGGAAATAGCCAACTTCGCCAGCTATGCTTTCGGCGTACCTATTCCCATAAACCAGCCTGGTGTCGGCGCCAATGCCTTTGCCCACGCCTCCGGTATTCATGCTGACGGTGTATTAAAAGACCCTCAGAACTACGAGCTGTACGATTATGCTGAGCTGGGCAGAGGTGAGCCTGTAACTGTAGAGACGGGTAGAGAAATATGCTCCGGTGAATACGGAGGCATATCCGGCTTCAGACACCTGATGAAGAAAATAGAGCAGAGAATTGGGGGTAAGATTGAGGAGGAACTCGGAGATGTGGTCGAGATATCGTTTGCCAGTGCTGAGGAAGCGGAGAAAGTTCTGGAACTGGTAAGATATGCCAATGTCTGTGCCCAAAAACCGCTTGTCGAGGATGAGCTGCTTTTCATCGCTAAATACCCAGACATCGCCAGGAAACTGCTAACTCTAACTCCTCTGGCGTAGCGTCTCCCCCACCTAAAACACGACTACCTGGCCATCGATACCTATGAAAATAAATCTAACGCCAATCGGCTTCGTTAAAAACGCCGTCACAGAACCGCAAGGAGAGGACTGGCAGACTATTATCTCTGAGATAATAGTAAATGAAGATATGAAGGAAGCTCTAAGCGGAATAGGCGAATTTTCCCACATCATCGTCATTTACTGGATGCATAAGACACCCGCGTCACAGCGCTCCATAAAGAAAGTGCATCCTAAACGCAACCTGAACCTGCCACTGGTCGGTGTCTTCGCTACTCGCAGTCCGGCACGTCCCAACCCCATTGGCATAGCCACCGTTAAACTTCTGGAATGCCGGGATAATATTCTCAAAGTCATCGGCCTCGATGCCATAGATGGCACTCCGGTTTTGGACATAAAGCCCCACATACCTGGCTCCGACTCCCCTACCCCAGCCAGGACACCTGGCTGGCTAACTAAATAACTATCATTGCCAGTACTTCCGACGAATTCGTGGTTCCCCCGCTCATTCTGAAAAATACCTCTTAGCCATACCCGCTCATTCTGAGCTTGTCGAAGAATGCCGTGGCAATCTCAGGGAAGAGGTGATAGGAGATTCTGCGCTGCGCTCAGAATGACAGAATAGATTCGCGGTAAAGACCCCAGCTGGATAGCAAAATAACTATTATGTAAAGTATCGCCGGCTTATTGACACCCGCTTATGGCAGCAGTAATATAAACATCATTGCGGGTGTAATTCAGTGGTCAGAATGCTTGCTTCCCAAGCAAGACGTCGGCAGTTCGAATCTGCTCACCCGCTCCAAGTTTATTTCAAGTATAAAGCCTTGCGGGGTATTATTATTAGATTATCCGTACCCGGTGGCGATTATTTTTCTTTACCTAAGTATTTGAAGGAGACCCTCACTCTGGCTCGGTAGTTGGTAACCTTGCCATTTTCAATCTGAAGGTCCAGTTCTTCGACTTCGGCAATGCGAAGGTCTCGCAGACTTTTGGCAGCCGTCTCTACAGCAGATGCCGCCGCCTTCTCCCAGGATTCAGTGCTCGTTCCCACTAGTGTGATAACCTTGTATACACTGTTAGCCATTTTGCCCCCTTTCACGAATTTTTGTGTTAGTAAGCCCGATATTACAGGTTAAACCTCTAAAAAGTCAATATGCATGGCTATGCTTAGAGTGGAAAAAATAAATAATATTGTGTCGCCTGCTAACATCAATCTGCGGGCAGTACCTCCTGAACCAGGAGTTCATTTTTCAACCTGTCAGCAGCCCGGCTCGCCATCATGCCCGCAGCAGCTGCGTCTCCTTAATACCCTGATAGACAGGTTGCGGGATAAAAGATAAATCTTCCTGTACCACGGCATAGGCACCGACATGTTGGTGATAAAATCCCTCAAACTTGGCATGGCGTTGGCTCCTTCTTTTTGCCAAAGTCGCGCAGCTCTATTATACGAATAATCAAGGGAAAAGTAGACCTCTCATCCACCCCTACCACTATCACCCCTAAATGTTAATCATATTACACTCGTTCGTAGAACACTTATACTATATTGATTATAGGTAAGGTATATGTTAGACTTTTCAAACCTGCCCGGTGTACCAATGAGAATAAAACTCAAGAGTGAACAATTAAACATACTGGCCAAAAGGCTCCGTTTTGAAGTCATGCTGCAGCAACCGCGAGACGTACGTGGCATGCTAGATGTGCTGGGGAACGAAATCCCCTGGGATGAAGCTGGGCTTAACAAATTGGACAGCGCTGCCAGGCGGCCGATAAGACTGACCTTTTCCGTGGAAGAGGCCAAAGATGGTTACATCTGCGATATCCACCCTGCCCTAGCCCAGTACATCCACACTCTTCTGTCCGCCGAATAGGTCCGCTCGGAACCTATTCACGTGTACCTTCATGAGACCGCTTTGCTGTTTGAATATCCGCACTAGCGCCTATATAATATGGCATCTAATGGGCCGTTAGCTCAGTTGGTAGAGCACCTGACTTTTAATCAGGGTGTCGCAGGTTCGATTCCTGCACGGCCTACCAGTAAGGTAATATCATTACCTCTCTTTAGCTTCAGATTCCTTAACTGTTTACCTTAATCCAGATTCAATTCCTGGTTAATAATATTACCTTAGATGTCAACCCCAATTTTCTTACTTCCAGCTATAAAGATATCTTTTTCCGGCAACATGCTTCTAAGCTTCATCGAATCTACATTGCCGCATACTGCCTTCACCTCACCTAGCTTCTTCAGTCCATCGAGAACCGCTGAGCCAACAAAAGCGCCAGCATGAACAATCAAGTCCACCTTTGAAAATGCTGTGATAATCTCAGCCGGTATTTCCTCAGCCAGATGAATATGGGTGTCAGAAAGTACACCTATTCTCATCGGAGTTCTTACAACGATAAAACATGATCCTAGCAGTTATTTAAAAACATTTCGATTGCCCGATTCGCTTCCACTGGTTTTTCCAAGAGGCAATAATGCGTGGCGCCCTCAATAATTACTAGCTTGGCCCCTGTAATTTTATTGACCAGATATTGGGAATACTTGACCGGCGTCATATCGTCCTCGGAGCCGCAAATAACCAACGTTGGAACCGCGATCTGACTAACTTTATCCATTATATCGAACTTATCACAGCACCGAAAATCATTGAGCTGCACGGCAGCACCTACTTTAGCCATACCATTAACTATTTTCTCCGTCACATCAGGAGCCACCCAACTATATGGAGGTTCAGCTACTTTTTTGAGCCACTGAGCCGGGGCATCTATGCTATCTTCCAGTTTCTTAAGCAAGTCAGGCCGTACCCTTAGACGGGCACCAGTACCAATTAATATTAGTGCTTTAACATCCTTTGGATAACTCAGCGCATACATCATGGCTATGGCACCGCCCAGAGAATGCCCTGCAATGACAAGCTGTAAACGCTCTCCCCGATAGGCATATTGATGAAGCCACTGTGCATACTCGTCTATGCTGGTGCATGGCTTGCCCTCAGAATGACCCGGAAGATTGATAGCTTCAGAACCGGTGAAGTATTTTGTTTGGTAATGCCAGAGCAAACTAGTGTTGCCAGCGCCGTGAATGAAGATAAGCTTCATCTCAATACCTGTAATAACCTGCCCCCAACAATTATACCACTTGTTAAGTTAGTCCCATAAGCATAATAGCCTCAGGAGCAGGCGGTCGGCTTATGATATAATATGCTGGTCAATGGAAATAACGAATAATAGTTGCCTGATTGAAAATTGATATCGGAAATCACCGATAAGGCCTCCTTAATAAGGCAAGGCTTTTCTGCAAGATAACAATAAAAATATGGAGTAGAGCTTCTATGATTAAATCAAGATTGTGTGACCTGGTTGGGATTAAATATCCCATTATACAAGCCGGAATGGGCCCCTTCAGCAATAACAATCTTTGTGTTGCTGCAGCAAATTCAGGCGTCCTGGGACTGCTTTCTACAAGCGGCGTTTTCAATAAAGATAATCAGCCATGGATTTACAAAGCCTTCGTGGAAACCGGAGAGGCTGACCTCGAAGACGATATGGCTACAGTCCTGGAAAAGGTGCTGAAACGGACATACAGACTGGTAAAAGATAAGGGCGGTATTTTCGGCATAAATGTGATGGTTTCAGCGGAAGTTCTCCCAGCTTCACACATCATGATTGATACGGCCATCAGGGTTCGCCAGGAGAACCCTGATATGAAGAAGCATTTCAAAGTAATCTTTACGTCCGCCGGCGACCCTCTTGGCTGGAAAGACAAAATAAAGGGAGCAGGATTTACATGGATGCATGTTGTTCCATCTGTTAAGGGAGCTTTGCGCTGTAAGAAAGCTGGCGTCGACGTAATAGTAGCCTCCGGCCATGAAGGCGGTTTCCATACCTCGTGGGAACCAGTTCACTCAATGATTTTGCTTCCTGCCGTGGTGGAGGCGGTGTCCGACAACGATACGCTGGTTGTCGGTGCCGGTGGGTTCTGCGATGGCAAGACACTGGCGGCCGCGCTGGTCATGGGAGCAGATGGTGCACAGATGGGGACCCGCTTTTTGGCAACACAGGAGAGTGATTTCCATCAGATTTGGAAACAGGGAGTTGTGGACGCAGGCGACAGGGCAACCCTTGTAGCACGGGGCTTTGTCGGGCCTGCCCGATGGTTGAAAACACCTCGCAGCGAGGAACATGCTAAAAATACTCTCCAGAAATCGCCTGGCGTTTTCCTGGGTACTCCCGATGATTACACGACAATCGACATGTCTTTGATTCAATATGAGATTGAGTCAATAAAAGCTGCCTTCGAAGGAAATAAGGAAAAAGCGCTCTTGGCTGCTGGCGAAGCGGCTCAGCGGATTAAAGACATGCCCAAAGTTAATGACATGGTGCAGGAAATTGTTAGGGAAACGGAAGCCATTCTGAGGGACATTCCGAAGAAGCTTCTGGCATGAACTATCAGTCCAAATTATTCTGAAAAGAAAAGCCGAGGC
>JBAVQV010000001.1:0-14619 GCA_049694415.1 Dehalococcoidia bacterium | reverse complement strand
GATGCCAAAACGACCTTTAACGCAGGCTTGTCCCTGGTTAACTGAATTTTCCAAAACTGGTATCGAGCGCGAGACCTTGCCCCCATTTACTTCGAGGCTTAGTTGGCAGCCAACTCCACAATACGGGCATGTTGTGACTACTGAGCGTTCAGGTAATCCCAGCCATTTGCTGGAGCGGTCAATCAGAGCCCCGGTGGGGCAGATATCAACGCAAGCCCCACAGAACTGGCATCCTGAATCTAGTAATGTCTTGTTAAAAGCGGTGCCGACTAATGCTTGGCTGCCACGATAGGTAAAGGCGATTGCCCCAATCCCTCTTACTTCCTGGCACACCCTGACGCAGCGACCGCAGAGTACACAGAGGTTGTAGTCTCGCTCAAAGAACGGACTGTCCTGATAAACAGGCAAATCCTTGCGGATAGGTGGCAGTGTAAGCTCCTCGACTCCGATACGAGAGGCAAGCTCTTGCAGTTCGCAACGTAGATTCTTGGGGCAGGTAAGGCATTGCTGGGGGTGTTCGGCCAGAATAAGTTCAAAAATGTTGCGCCTCAGCTCGCGGAGCTGTGACGTATTGGTTCTTATGACCATGTCTTTGGCTACTGGAGTAGTGCAGGCAGTCGGAAATCCCCGCAAATTCTCAATCTCCACGATGCACAATCGGCAAGCTCCGTATGGAGTGAGACTGGGATGGTAACATAGGGTTGGAATATAGATGCCTGCCTGTCGAGCTGCCTCAAGTACCGTGGCACCTTCCTTTGCCTTGACCGCTTGTCCGTCTATAGTCAGGCTTATGACTTTTATTTCTTCACCGACAACCATATTTAGCTTCCTGTTAAGCGGATGACCCTATAGGTACTGGTTCCAGCGGGACTTCGATTTGCTCACCGGACACCTTAGCTACGGCAGCAAAGCGTGGCGGACAGACATCGATGCATGTCCCACATTTAATACACTTATTTTGGTCGATAACGTGGACCAATCGCTTGCCGCCGGCGATAGCTTGAGTCGGGCAATTGCGCATACAGAGCATGCAGCCCTGGCATTTGTCCGGCAAAATATAAAACGAAATCAAATTCTTACAGGCTAGGGATGGGCAGCGCTTCTCATTGATGTGCACCTCATATTCATTGCGGAAATAACGGATGGTGGTCAGCACCGGGTTAGGTGCTGTTTGGCCTAAGCCACAGAGTGAACCTTGCTTTACTGTAGTAGCTATTCTCTCAAGCTGCTCTATATCTCCCGGCCTGCCTTCACCCTGAGTAATGCGGGTAAGAATGCCAAGCATTTGCCGTGTACCGACCCGGCAGGGCGGACATTTGCCACAGGATTCAGCCTGTGTAAAAGTAAGGAAGTATCTTGTCAGGTCTACCATACAAGTGTCTTCGTCAGCCACAATCATGCCGCCGGAGCCTATGATTGAGCCGGCAGCAGCCAGCGATTCATAGTCAACAGGTGAATCTAGCATTGACGGCGGCAGACAACCTCCGGAAGGGCCGCCGGTCTGAACTGCTTTGAACCCTTTGCCTTTAAGAATGCCGCCGCCTATGTCGTAGATTATTTGGCGCAGAGTAATGCCCAGGGGCACTTCAATCAGCCCCGTGCGTTCCACCTTGCCTACGAGGGCAAATGTCTTCGTTCCCTTACTTTTTTCCGCGCCGTAATGGGCATACCATTCGCTGCCTTTCTGTAAAATTCGTGCTGTGTTTGCCCACGTTTCCACATTATTGATATTTGTCGGTTTGCCCCATAAGCCTGATATTGCTGGAAAAGGAGGTCGTGCGCGAGGCATTCCTCGTTTGCCTTCTATCGAAGCCATCAAAGCTGTTTCTTCACCACAAACGAAAGCTCCAGCCCCTTCTTTAATCTTTATATGAAAGTCAAAGCCTGAGCCGAGGATGTTATCTCCGATAAAGCCGTACTCTTCCATTTGTCGAAGCGCCAGCCTAAGTCTTTCCAACGCCAGAGGGTATTCGGCACGGCAGTAAATATAGCCATGGTTGGCACCTATAGTGTAAGCGCCTATAGCCATCCCCTCCAGTACCGAATGAGGGTCACCTTCCAGAAGAGAGCGATTCATGAAGGCGCCCGGGTCACCTTCATCAGCATTGCAAATTATATATTTCTCGTTACCCGGTGCCTTGCGGCAGAAATCCCATTTTTGCCCAGTTGGAAAACCAGCACCACCTCTACCACGCAAACCTGCCTTCTTAATCTCTTCAATTATGGCTTCGGGCGACATATTTAATGCGTTGACCAGGCCGCTGTAACCGCCGTTAGCGATATAATGGTTTATTTTTTCCGGGTCGATGAAACCGCAGTTGTGCAGTACCAAGCGGATCTGGGGCTTTAGCACCGGCAGGTCGAACAAATAAGGAATGCCATCTACCGTACCTTCACCGACATAGCCCATAGCCAGGTCAGAACGAGGGTTATCGTTTACCAGGTAGTCCTTAACAAGCTGGATAGCAAGCTCTGGATTTAAATCGCCGTAAATGATTTGTGGGCGCCCCGGCTTTACAATGCCAATCATCGGTTCGGCAAAACATAATCCCATGCAGCCGACCCGGATGATGATAGCCTCCACTTTTTGTCGGGCCATTTCCTCTTCGAGAGATTTGAGCACGTTTAGTGCCCCAGCAGCGCCGCCACAGGTTCCGGCACCTACTAGTAGCAGTGGCTTCTTGCTTGATTGTAGTGCCTCCCATTCTGAGATCGCTTGTTCTTGAATCTTCTCGAAAGTCACCGAGTTGCACCTTCATTCATAATGGGTTATAGTGTCCTTTGCTTTGGAAACTGTCATACGCCCGTAAACATCTTTGTTTATGACCAATACCGGAGCCAGAGCACAGGAGCCGAAGCAGGCTACTCTCTCCAGGCTGAATTTGCTGTCTTTAGTTGTACCTCCGGACTCAACGTCCAGTTCTCTCTTGATTTCATCCAGAATGCGCTCGCCACCGCGGACATGGCATGCCGTACCTAGGCAAACTTTAACTGTATGCTTGCCACGGGGGGTAAAATAAAACTGGGCGTAGAAAGAAGCGACTCCAAAAACTTCGCTTTCTGACATCCCGCAGGATTTGGCGATTTCGGCGATTGTCTCCTCGGTTAAATAGCCGAATTTTTCCTGGACTTTCTGAAGAACTGGAATTAACGCTCCCTTTTCCCCCTTGTATTCAGCCACTATTTTAGCTAGTTCCTCAGGCACTTGGCTCTCCGCAGATTTGAATAACCAAAGAGGAAGTTTAACAAAAAATGCATTCGTGGTCAATCTCTGTAGTATATTAAATTTCCCTCTCTCTTGATGGGAGAGGCTAGGTGAGGGTGAAATTTTGAATAGGTCAACACTAACTGGCCATTTGGCAAAATGCTATACTGAGCAGACGTAATTTCATGGAAAAACAAGCGCAAATGGCAGAACGAAAGCGTATCTTTGGCCTTAACCCCAACGTATTCTTTCTTGGGGTTGTGAGCTTCCTCACTGATGTCAGCAGTGAGATGATTTTCACTCTACTTCCCTTATTTCTCGCCAATATCCTGGGAGTGGCTGCTGTCACCATCGGTTTCATCGAAGGGGTTGCCGAAAGTACAGCCTCTTTGCTCAAGATTTTCAGCGGCTGGCTAAGTGATAGGCTGGGTAAACGTAAATCCTTAGCTTTTATCGGTTATGGATTATCCACTTTGGCTAAACCATTTATGTATATAGCCACGACCTGGGGATTGGTGTTGGGGGTAAGGTTTGCCGACAGGTTTGGCAAGGGCGTACGCACGGCGCCACGGGATGCGCTGGTAGCCGATTCTGTGTCGGCTGAGCAGCGAGGCAAAGCTTTCGGGTTTCATCGAGCTATGGACACCTCTGGTGCTGCCCTGGGGCTTGTTGCTGCTGCCGCCGTTGTCTTTTTGCTACAGAAGGGTACTCTAGAACTGATTCGAGGCACTTATCAGTGGCTGGTGTTGATTGGAATTATCCCGGCGATACTGTCACTGTTCGTGTTTTTCTTCGTTCGTGAAGCCAGGAAAAACTCAAGCCCGCAGAGCTACTCTGAATGTGTTGGAAAAAGCTCTCAGGATACGAAGGTCGGCTTTGACACTCGCTTCAAGCTTTTCCTTGGCATAATGTTTTTATTTACCTTAGGCAATTCGAGCGATGCCTTCCTCATTCTGCGAGCGCAGAACCTGGGCAACTGTGTCCTCTACATAGTCTTGATGCTCATCCTGTTTAATGTCGTCTACGCAACCATTTCAATTCCCGCGGGGATATTGTCTGACAAGCTGGGTAGGCGGCGAATTATAGTTCTGGGGTGGTTAGTCTATGCTCTTACTTATCTAGGTTTTGCTATGGCATCTGCCTCGTGGCATATATGGCTTCTTTTTGCTTTTTATGGAGTCTACTACGGGCTTGCCGAAGGTGTAGCTCGAGCTTTTGTCGCTGATTTAGTGCCTCAAGACAGATGTGGCACGGCCTATGGTCTTTTCCACGGTGTAGTCGGCATTACTCTTTTGCCGGCTAGTATCATCGCTGGTTGGCTCTGGCAAACAGTTAATCCTGCAGCGCCCTTCTATTTCGGAGCTGGTTTGGCCTTCCTGGCGATGATTGGATTGCTAGCTCTGGTCCGCGAGTGATTTTATTCCAGCAACATATTGTCTATGAGTCTCGTCTTGCCGAGCCTAACTGCCAGAGAGGCTAGTGCTGGTCTATCTATTTTTAATAGTTCTTCCAGAGTTTGGGCATCGGCAATGCTAACGTACTCGATTTTCGCCAGCGGTTCCTGGCTGATTAGGGAGGTCATCTCCTGGCGCACGGTCTCGGCATTCCTCTCGCCCTTTTCCCTGCGGTTCCGAGCCAGGGTAAGAGCCTTAAATAGGACGATAGCTGCCTGACGCTCCTGAGGGTTAAGGTAAACATTACGGCTGCTCATGGCCAGCCCATCGCTCTCCCGAACCGTAGGTGCCACTATTACCTCTAAATTCATATTGAGGTCGGCGACCATCTTCTTTATGACCAATGCCTGCTGGGCATCTTTCTGCCCAAAATAGGCTCGGGCAGGCTCGACTATGTTAAATAATTTAGCAACCACGGTAGCCACCCCCTTGAAATGCCCGGGACGGTAACTCCCTTCAAGTCGGTCTGTAACCTTTTCCACCTCTACCCAACTGTTGAATCCTTCAGGATACACCTCTTCCGCTAATGGCATGAAGACGATGTCTGTCCTCTCTTTTCTCAGCATAGCTAAATCACGCTCTGTATCGCGGGGATAGCTTTTGAAGTCCTCGGTGGGACCGAATTGGGTGGGGTTGACAAAGATACTGGCTACAACTACCGAGTTCTCGGCTCGAGCTTGCTTGACCAAAGCTAAGTGCCCCTGGTGAAGATAGCCCATGGTGGGTACAAAGCCCACAGAGCCAAGGCTCTTCACCCTCATAGCCTTCATTTCGGCAATGTTTTTGGCTATTTGCATGGCTCTTCAGGCGTGAGCTAATTCTTCAAGCAAGCTCTCATCGATGGTAGAGCTATGTTCGGCGGTAGGGAATTTACCTGCTTTGACTTCGGCAATATAATCGGCGAGGGCAGTTTTAATCGAACCTGATAATTTGGCATACTGCTTGGCATGCTTGGGCACAAAGTCGGAAAACAGTCCAAGGAGGTCACTGATTACCTGCACCTGGCCGTCGCAGTCAGGCCCAGCACCGATGCCAATGGTGGGGATGCCTAGCTTCTGGCTGATTAGCTTCGAAAGAGGTGCTGGCACCAGTTCCAGTACAACGGCGAAGGCGCCAGCTTGCTCCAGGGCTTGAGCATCTTTAAGCAATCGCTCAGCAGCCTCCGAAGTCTTGCCCTGTACCTTGTGCCCACCCAGTTGATGAACAGACTGCGGAGTTAGTCCGATGTGTCCCATTACCGGTATGCCGCATTCAACAATTCGCTTTACCGTCTCAGCAACGGCTACGCCACCCTCAAGCTTGATTGCCTGAGCGCCACCCTCCTGGATAAATCGTGCTGCGTTACGTAGGGCATCGGCTGTGCTAGTGTGATAAGTCATAAACGGCATGTCACCTATTATCATGGCTTGTTTGGTGCCTCTAACCACCGCCTTGGTGTGATGAATCATTTCATCCATAGTTACCGGTATGGTCGATTCATAGCCTAGCATTACCATCCCCAGGCTATCGCCGACTAAAATCAATGGTATGCCAGACTCGTCCACCAGTTTGGCAGTTGAATAGTCATAGGCGGTAAGCATGACTATTTTTTCTTTCTTGGCCTTCATTTCTTTTACCTGGTTAATGCCAACTCGCATTTTCGCACCTCCTTACTGACCATCGTTGCTACAGTGTGGATAACAAATCTTTCGTCCAATCCCTGGTGCCTTTGGTGTCAACGATTCGGTTTTCAGAATTTACATACACCAGCCTGGGATTGGCTGTGGCGGCTTCTTCTTCGGCAACCACATGGTAAGATAGGATAATTACAATATCATCCTTAGCCACCAGTCTGGCAGCAGCACCGTTGAGGCAAATTTCGCCTGAGCCTCTTTCTCCTTCAATGGCGTAAGTATGAAATCTGGCACTGTTGTTGATATTCAGCACATCCACTTTTTCGTAGGGGAGCAAATCGGCCGCTTCCATCAAATCCTTGTCGATAGTTATGCTGCCCTCATAGTCGATATTGCACTGGGTAACTCGAGCGCGGTGTATTTTGCTTTTGAGCATTGTTCTCATTTTTGTCACCTCGTTTTGTTTTATCTCAGTAAAGCTTTTAGCTCTTCGGCTCTTTGCGAATCTATTTTTCCTTTAGCTAAAGCAATCGGTACGGTCTGCTGTCCCAATTCTTTGTAGATGCCAAGCAGGGATGGAGCTTGTTTTGACAAAGAGTCCAGATGTCGGCTTACGGTGCCGAGGTCGCCTCGAGCAATCGGGCCGGTCAAGCAGTTCGGCAAGCCGACATTCTCGATATTACTTAACGTGCCTCGTAGCAAGGGCATTAAAGCTTTGGTCGCTTGTGCTGGCGGCACCTCAAAGGTCTGCCAGAGGTCTGTAGCCAGCTTGACCAAAGTCACCAGATAATTACAGGCGAAGACAGCCGCCGCATGATATAGCACCTTATCACCGGCTTTTAGTGTTACCCAGTCGCCTTCTAAAGCAGCAGCCATCTCCTTAAGCGCCGATGACAGTGGCTGTTCAGCTTCGATGGCGAATGTGGAACCGGGAATATTGTCTATCGCCTGGTCAACGCTGGCGAAAGTCTGCAGCGGATGAAAACAGCCTGTATTAGCTCCTCGCTGCTTGGCTGATTCCAAGATGTCAATAGAATGTGCACCGCTGCAGTGAACTATATCCTGTCCCTTGTGCCACTGAACCTCGGCAGCTACCCTGGAAATGGTGTCGTCGGGGGTGGTAATAAAAACAAGACGTGCTGTATCAGCCACTTCTTGTGCCACGTCATATACTTTGCAGCCGCTTATCCTGGCGGCTAGCTTTTCTGCTGAGGTTGAGCTCCGACTGGATACAGCGATTACCTGGTATCCGTGCTGAGCCAGCCTTACCGCCAGAGCGGTACCCGTCGTTCCGGCACCTATAAAGCCTATCGTCGGCGCATTCTGTTTCGTCATCGCACATCCTTCATTGCCGGTATTCCAGCCAGTGTTTCTGCCTGCTGAACCGCCCTGCCTATAGCATTGGCCACCACTTCAGCGGCTGCCGTCCCTAACACAGTAATGTCGCCCGTCTTGTCACCCAAAGATAGCGCAAACATGGCATCGCCATCATACATGGTATGGCTGGGGTTGATAGCGCGGGCTATGCCGTCCTGTGCCATCTGTGCCAGTTTATTCACTTGTTCCTTGGTTAGCTTGGCGTTGGTAGCCACGACGCCTAAGGTAGTATTGGTGGCAAGTGGGTTTTTTCTGTAGCTATAAATGCCGCCTGTTAACAGTTCTGTGGTACTAAGGAAACCATTATTTTGCTCGTTACGAGGACCAGCCAGTATTTTCCCTGTTTTGTGGTTAATTATGTCGCCGATGGCGTTGACCACTACCAGCGCGGCGATCATTACGTCATCACCTATTTTGCAGCTAGCCGTGCCCAGGCCGCTCTTAGTAGCACGTTCTATGCCCAAGATTTTCCCTACCGTAGCGCCGGTACCGGCACCGACGCAGCCCTCCGCAACTTCCTTTTCCGTAGCAGTCAGACAGGCCTGGTAACCTTCCTCAATACCAGGCCTGATATTAGAACTACCGAGGTTCAGGTCGAAAATAATGGCTGCCGGAACAATAGGCACCTTGGCCACCAGCGTTTCGTGACCGAAACCTCGTTCCTCAAGATAGCGCATGACACCGCCGGCGGCATCGAGGCCAAAGGCGCTACCGCCGCTCAGGAGTACGGCTTGAACTTTTTCCACCAGGTTCATAGGGCGGAGAAGGTCAGTTTCTCTCGTTCCTGGTGCCGAGCCCCTGACGTCAACCCCGGCTATTGCACCGGTCTCGCATAGAATCACGGTGCAGCCGGTAGCTGCCTCCTTATTGGTGTAATGTCCCACTTTTAGTCCCGTAACATCGGTTATAGCGTTATACATCGCCCCCCAAAAAGAAAGCCTTCTCAGCACTGCCGAGAAGGCTTAATATACACTACCCCTATTTCCCGTCTCGGTCATCGCTGATCCAAGCGGTCCTTATTTGGTTTGTAAAAAATTTGCTCACCGCCATTAAGGTCGATGGCAATAATAATGATAAGGAATTTTGCCCATCGTGTCAATAGGCAAAAGGTCATACCTGGCTATGAGATTGGTGGTTTGGAGCGGGAGACGGGACTCGAACCCGCGACAGCCTGCTTGGAAGGCAGGAACTCTACCACTGAGTTACTCCCGCTCGAATCACCTTCATTTTATCGGTGAGTAAAGCCTTTGTCAAAAGCATATCTTTCGAATTTTTATGTTGGGGTATTGTAATGGGCAGATGAAGGGATTAAAATGAGCAATAAAAACAGGCTGTGCGCCGTGTAAAAAGCCTGGGCTTGATATTATAAAGGAGGTTGATAATGAGAAAGTCGCGTACCAGGAGAATTGTTCAAATTGTTGTGCCAATTATTGTGGTTATTATCATACTACCCCTAATTGCTGGCTATGCTTGGTTTCACAACGTGACCAGGGAACCTCTGCCCCAGCACAATGGGGAATTAAACGTTGCCGGGCTACAAGATACTGTGGAAGTATTGCGTGATGAGTGGGACATTCCACACATCTATGCCAACAATACACATGACCTGGTCTTTGCTCAAGGATATACACAAGCTCAAGACCGCTGGTGGCAGATGGAGTTCTGGCGTCATACCGGAAGTGGTAGGATCGAGGAGCTGGTCGGCAAAAAAGATGCCTTGCTTGGTACAGATATCTTTCTCCGTACTCTTGGTTGGCGGCATGTGGCTGAGCAAGAAGTAAAAATACTCGATAAGGAGGCTCTCACCCGTTTGCAAGCTTTTGCTGATGGCGTTAATGCTTATATTATGAACCGTGAGCCAGATAAGCTGGCTTTGGAATACAGCATACTCGGATTGACAGGTATCAATGTAAAAATCGAGCCGTGGACACCCGTTGACTCCTTAGTATTTGCCAAAATGATGGCGTGGGATTTAGGCCCTAGTAACAACAGTGAGGAGGACCGTGCCGCGCTTTATGAACTCGTGGGGCAGGAGATGGCTGACCAGTTGCTAACGCCACCCTGGCCTTACGGCAAAAGACCGACTATTGTCCAACCGGAGGATTTGCCCATCTCTAGCCGAACAGGAAATGCTGAAATTGCCAACGAAAAGAAATGCACTGATTTGAATATGCTGATCACCAATAATCCATTGCCTTCAATGAGTTTGGTATTCGAGCCAGGCCAAGGCATAGGCAGTAATAACTGGGTAGTCAGTGGAAAGATGACGAAAAGTGGTATGCCGCTACTAGCCAATGACCCGCACCTGGGGATTCAGATGCCATCTATCTGGTATGAAATCGGCCTGCATTATCGTCCCGCCAATGGGGAATCCGCTTCAGATATAGTAGGCTTTACATTTGCGGTTACGCCGGGAGTCATAATCGGTCACAACAACTCTATTGCCTGGGGGGTGACCAACGTTGGCCCTGATGTATTCGATTTGTATAGTATCCGTGTCAATCCAAATAATCCACTCCAATATGAATGGAACGGTAAATGGCGTGACATGACATTGCGCGAGGAAACTATTACGTTTGGAGATGGCAAAGAACCAATCACTGTCAAAGTGCGTGAAACGCATCTTGGCCCAATCATTAATGATAACAAAATAGATAAACAAACTGGCAACATCATGGGCTTTAATAATGAAGACCCGCTGGCATTGCGCTGGACAGCGCTGGAACCAAGCACGCTGATGCAATCAGTTACGAAACTAAATAAGGCTACGAATTGGGAAGAATTCCGCGACGCTCTGCGGTATTGGGATGTCCCAGCACAGAACTTTGTTTATGCAGATGTTAAGGGCAATATCGGTTACCAGACGCCGGGGCGTATTCCAATACGCGCCAAGAATGACAACGGGCTGGTGCCTTCTCCAGGCTGGACTGATGAGTTCGAGTGGAAGGGCTTTATTCCTTTCGATGATTTACCCCGTATTTTTAATCCGGAACGTGGTTATATTGCTACATCAAACCAGGCTGTGGTTCCGCCGGAATATTATGACCAACTAGCGACAAAGCTAGGTGAAGGGTTAAATTATACCATCAGCCGTGAATGGGATTACGGGTATAGAGCCCAAAGAGTTGTTGATTTGCTGAAAGAAAAGGCACCGAATACTGTCTCCACGTTCCAGTCTATTCAAGGTGACAATAAGCTAATAAGTGCTGAGGAGTTGTTGCCGTACCTGGCAAACTTGAAGCTTAATAACAACGAGCTGACTGAGGCTCGCGATTGGTTGCTTAAATGGGATTTTCAGTGTGACATGGACAGCCCGCAAGCTGCACTATATGCCGAATTCTGGGCGAAATTGGTCAACAACCTGTTCGATGACCAATTAACTAAAGACATGATAATTCGTGGCGGAGGCAGGGAAATGTGGGCCGTTTTTCTGCTAATGGATGAGCCAAATAATGCCTGGTGGGATGACATAACGACCAAAGATGTGGTTGAAACGCGCGATGACATACTTGTTCGTTCTTTTAGTGCAGCTTACCGTGACACTGTGGCGGCGTTGGGGAAAGACCGTGATACTTGGAGGTGGGGTGACCTGCATAAGGCGGTCTTTGTCAGTAACCCATTGGGGCAGAGCGGTATCGGCCTGATTGAGAATATGGTTAACCGCGGCCCGTTTGCCACCGGTGGCAGCACAACCACCGTGAACAACACTGTCTGGTACACCGACTCTGGAGACTTCTCTGTAAAATGGGTGCCCTCGATGCGCATGATTGTTGACCTGGGCGATTTTACAAATAGTGTTACCATCCACACTACTGGACAGAGCGGTCACCCATATAGCAAACACTATGACGACATGATTGAGCTCTGGCGCAATCTAGAATATCATCCTATGCTGTGGACACAGGAGCAGGTGGAGAAAGCTGCTGTTGACAGGCTCATCTTAAAACCAGGCCAGTAACGAATATTATCCGTTACACGATTGACACGGCTAATATGCTAGCGTATTCTTAATAATTAAATTTAAGTAGAAAGGGGGGTGTACTTCAAATGGCAAAAACTTCAACTGGACTGGATGAGAACGTTGCCGGACTATTATGTTATGTTCTAGGTTGGATAAGCGGTCTTGTTTTCTTTTTGATAGAGAAGGAAAATAAGTTCGTGCGTTTCCATGCTCTGCAGTCGATTATCGTCTTTGGTGTCCTTACGCTGGCCGGTATTATCGTTGGCTGGATAGCCTGGATACCATTTTTCGGCTGGTTAATCGGTTTTGCTTTCTGGATACTCTGTCTTGTGGTATGGATAATATGCATGGTCAAAGCTTACCAGGGTGAGAAGTTTAAGCTGCCGTGGGCAGGTAACCTGGCTGAGAAGAACGCTTAACCTGCTAGATAATAATCTGATATTCCTGGGGCCTTATTTTTGCTCCGTATTTTCCCAGGGCAGTCGTTTGCCGTCTGGGGTGTAGTTGTAGAAGCCTTTGCCAACTTTACGGCCCAGGCGGCCTTCCTTTACCATCTGCTCTATTATATTGGAGCGAGTCGTCAAATCACCCGCGCCTAAAGCTTTCCAGGATTGTTCTATAAGGAGGTAGGTGTCCAGGCCGGCATTGTCAGCGATTTCGAATGGTCCGGCGCCCCAACCGTAACCCAGTCGCATACCTTTATCCACGTCTTCGGGTGTTGTTATACCTTCAACAACCAGGTTCAGAGCTGCTCGCCAGGCCGCAGAGTAGACACGGTTCATGACGAAACCGGGGATATCCCGCTTCACCCGAATTGGTGTCTTACCAAGGGATTTAACGAAAGCCACGCCGCGTTCAAAGATATCGTCGGTAGTCTTGTCTCCTTTGATGACTTCTACCAGTCCCATGAGAGGAACTGGCCCGAAGAAATGCAGCCCCAACACTCTCTCCGGATGTTTGAGCGATGGGGTAAAGCGGCTCATAGGCATAGTAGAGGTGTTGGTTGCCAACGGGGTCGTTGGTGGAGCCAGGCGGTCGACTTCTTGGAAAATCTCTTTTTTGAGCTTTTCTATCTCCAGCACGGACTCAATTACCCAGTCCGCTTTGGCTGCGCTGCTCAGGTCTTTTTCAGTTGTGATTCGGTCGAAAATATTTTGGGCCGAATCCTTGAGCAGTCCCTTACTATGAAGTTTTTTCAGCGACCATTTGATCTCGTCCATGGCTTTTTCCAGCGTTTTAGTCGTGTTGTACTTCAGATAGACACGATAACCTGATTGGGCGCATACTTGGGCAATACCACGGCCCATGAAGCCGGTACCTATAACTAAGACATTTTCCATTTTTTCTCCTGATAATATGGTGAATATTGTTAGTTAGCGTTCTCCTTGTGGTTAGAATGAATATTTCTAGCAAGCCATATTTGACTCCAAAGTGTTATTCTACTGCTGCAACTTTAAGAAATCAATATTAGGTAAATAGTATTTTTAAATTCTTATGATACCCAAGTCGCAACCATCATTTGACATGATTGGCAGTTGATAGTACTATCCTTGTTTATACAGGTAAAGTTAGGTAATGGTCAGCAATTTAGAACAAGGCAAAGAGACCATAATAAGCTTGCGTTAAGGAGCATTTATATATGAGAGCACTTCTGGTATATCCACAGTATCCGGACACATTCTGGAGCTTCAAACATGCGCTTAAGTTCGTTTCTAAGAAAGCAGCCTTTCCACCGTTGGGCCTGCTAACCATAGCAGCGATGTTGTCCAGGGAATGGGATAAGAAGCTTATAGACCTGAACGTAACAAATCTAAATGACAGAGATATTGAGTGGGCAGATTATGTCTTTATCAGTGCTATGGCGGTGCAAAAAGATTCGGTCAAGAATGTTATTAAAAGATGCCAGAAATTGGGGACTAAGATTGTCGCTGGCGGTCCGCTTTTTACTACCGGATACGAAGAGTTTGACGATGTAGACCATTTTGTGCTCAATGAAGCCGAGATTACCTTGCCGCTGTTTCTGGAAGATTTGCGGAATGGGTGGGCTAAGCATGTCTATACCTCTGATAAATGGGCTGACGTAACCACAACTCCTATCCCGTTGTGGGAGCTTATCGATGCGAATAAGTATTCGTCAATGAGCTTCCAGTATTCCAGGGGTTGTCCCTTCGATTGTGAATTTTGCGATATCGTTGTCTTGAACGGACATACACCACGTACCAAAGGCGCAGACCAGCTGTTAAAAGAGCTGGACGAATTCTACAATCGGGGATGGCGAAGCAGCGTCTTTATCGTGGATGACAACTTTATAGGTAACAAAAAGAAGTTGAAGGCAGAAATCCTGCCGGCCATAGTCGAATGGATGAAAAAGAGGAAAAAACCATTCTCGCTTTTTACCGAGGCTTCCATCAATCTGGCCGACGATGAAGAACTGGTGCGATTAATGGTCAAGGCAAACTTTAATATGGTGTTTATCGGCATTGAAACTACTAACGAAGAAAGCCTGGCCGAGTGCAGCAAGCTGCAAAATAGGAACCGTGATATGGTAGCTTCTGTCAGGAAACTTCAGAACTACGGCTTACAGGTGCAGGGAGGATTTATTTTAGGCTTCGACAACGACCCGCCTGCGATTTTCGAAAATCTAATTAGTTTCATTCAAAAAAGTGGAATTGTCACAGCAATGGTGGGCTTGCTGAATGCTCCTCGCGGCACGAGGCTGTATCGACGCCTGAAGAAAGAAAAACGCCTGTTGTCAGATTTTTCCGGTGACAACACCGATTGCACCATGAACTTCATTCCCAGAATGGAATATAAAAGCCTCATGAATGGCTACAAGAAAGTCATCGATACTATCTATGCACCCAAACAATATTATGAGCGCGTAAAAACATTCTTGAAAGAATATAAGCCTATGGGAGCGGAAGTATTTAGACCTCAGTTCGAACATGTGAAGGCATTCGTTAAGTCTGTCTGGTTTCTGGGTATAATAGGAAAAGGAAGGCAATATTA